>JAGZEG010000019.1 GCA_018368455.1 Coriobacteriia bacterium | reverse complement strand
ACATCCTCTGGACGTGGAACGCCCTCTCCCTGTCGCTGTACACGCGGCCTCCGTCCCGACCGGGTAATCCCCCGGTCCAACTTCCTGCCGCACCCCCCTAGTGCGAGGTTTGCGGGGCGTTTTTTACGCTTGTGCGAGGGGGTGGCCTGAGGTCGTCGGCATTTCCCCAGGTCAGGGGCTCGGACTTCTGGAGCTCTTCCCTGCAAACCTCGCATAACCGAAAAAAGCGCCCATTTTCGGAGTGCCTCTACGCAAAATCCCGCAGAACCGTCGTTTTTGGACGCGCCTCCATCCGGACGCGACGAAGCCCGCGCGGCCTTCGAGAGCCTGCCCAACATCGGCGTGCTGTTCGGCGGCGACGTGGCGTAGTATAGGCACGGATGGTTCACAGTGGGCCCCGGCTCCGCTTGTTCCGCGGGGTCGGGGCCCGTTTCTTTTTCGCGGAGGTCCCCATGATTCCCCAGGTGCAGGGTACGGTCGGCACGCCGGTTCGCCTGAGCGGCTACGCCTACGACTTCGGCCAGACCATCGCTGGCGTGCAGTTCTCGCTCAACGAGGGCAAGACGTGGACGACGTATGAGACGCCGGGCACGAACGACTACCAGACGCTGAGCTGGAGCTTCGACTACACGCCCGAGCGTCCCGGCACGTACCACTTCCTCATACGCGCCCTCAACGACCGAGGCGAGCCCAGCCCGACGCCCAGCCACGTTACGCTCGTGGTCTCCTAGGCCTACCTGCGCTTGTCGTTGAGACCCATCTGCAGCAGGTAGACTTCCTCGCGCAGCTGGTGAGCGACAGTCTTCGTGATGCGACCGTCCTCGCGAGCCCTCTGAATCTCGTCGAGCTCGAGGCTCAGCGCCCTGGCATATAGATCGCTCGCCACCTCGATGGCACGCTGCGCCTGGTCGCGCAGGTCGCCTACCGGCTGCATGGCGATCGTGCTGTCGGGGTCGGCGTTCAGGCGCGCCTCGAGTGTCGTGAGCGCGGCCTCGTGCTCGCTCAGGAGCACGGAAGCCGCTGCGGCGACTTCATGGCTCTCGTCGGCCATCTCGGTAAAGGGCCGCAGGTAGCGCAGGGCGCACTGCTCGAGCCGTACGACAAGCTCGAGGTCATCGCGCTTTGTCTGCCGAGCCGCTTCGCCCTTGCGCGCCCTCTGGAGAGAGTCGATGGCGCCGCGCACGGTGAGCTGCAGCGATACGATGGGATTGAACCGCTTGTTGCGGCCCGACCCCTGCTGGCGGGCGAGGACGCGCGCCATGCGGGCGATCTGGTCAACGCAGTGCTGACCGCTCTCTTTCGTGGCCGAGCCCTCGCGCACGGCCTTCATCGCCAGCGAGCGCTGCTGCTCAAGCACCTGCTCGCTGAGGTAGCGCAGCAGCTCGGCCGAGTAGCGCGGCCCCCTCAACTGCTCGAGGCGCACGTCGTAGGAGTGCAGCACGACCTGCATGGCCTGGGCGTTGCGCGGCGTCGTGGCCTCTCTAAGCTGCTCCATGACGTGTTGGAGGATGGCGGCGCACTCCTCGCGGGCCTTCTCGTCGTCGCTGTCGTCGCGCTTGGGCGCCACGGCCGGCATGAGGAAGTTGGCCGCTAGCAGCGTGAGCAGGACGGTCACCGACGCGATGCAGATGAGTGTCGTGCGGTAGGGGAACTCCACGACGCCACCGATGGAGATGGGGATCGTGAACGCGATGGAGAGCGTCACGGCACCCTTGGGGCCGGCGAGCGTTGTCACGAGCGCGTCGCGCGCGATCGCAAGCGACAAGCCCTGGCGCTTGCCCGTCTGCTCGCTGCGCATGAGCGCCTCCATGACGAGCACCCACACGAAGCGTACAGCGACGAGCACGAGCGCCAGTACGATGGCTGCCGTGATGATGAGGGCGTTGTTCATATCGGTGTCGTTCCAGCCGGGCAGGATGGCCTGCGGCAGCTCCATGCCCAGCATGACGAACACGACGCCGTTGGCCACGAACACGAGCAGCTCCCATACGCTTGACGAGGCGATGGACAGGCGCGTTGTGAGCGCGTTGATGGGCTTGGGGGCAAACGACATGAGCAGGCCGGCGGCCACGACGGCCAGGATGCCGCTCACGTGGAAGTGCTCGGCGGCGAGGAAGATGAAGAACGGCGTGAGCACCTCGAACGCCACGTGCGTCGTGACACTCTCGAGGCCGCGCCTGCGGATGAGACGCGTGAACGCCAGCGCGACGAGCCCGAGCACCAGGCCGACGAGCACACCCCCGCAGAACGTCGTGAAGAATGACACGCCCGCGTCGAGCAGCGAGAACACGCCCGTCGTGGCCGCGGCGATGGCGAACTGGAACGAGACGACGCCCGACGCGTCGTTGATGAGCGCCTCGCCCGACAGCAGCGCGCTCTGCCGTTTGCTGAGCGCGACCTCCTTCGAGAGCGACGCGACGGCGACGGCGTCGGTGGGCCCGAGCGCGGCGCCGAGCGCAAACGCGGCGGCGAGGGGGATGGACGGCTCGAGCCAGTGCAGCGTAAAGCCCACAGCAAGCGTGAGGGCGAGCACGAGCCCGATGGCGAGCGAGAGGATGGAGCCCTTGTTCTCCCAGATGGCGCGCGTGTCGGCGTTGCGGGACTCGTCGAACAGCAACGGTGCGATGAGCAGCACGAGGAACAGCTCGGAGTTCATGACGAAGTTCTGGTGTCCCGGCATGACGAGCACGATGACGGCGCCGACGGCGATCTGCACAAGCGGCAGCGAGACGCGCGGCAGGAGCTGGTCGACGACGGTCGAGGCCAGCACGGCGGCCATGAGCAGGAGAATGAGCTCGAACAGTTCCATAGGGCACCCGTCGTTCGCTATCCGACACTGACGTTAAAACGGTATAAAGACGAGCATACCCGCGTCGCGTTGCCACTGTGCGAACTGTCTGCACGCTGTGCATACGTCGCGGAAAAAACGCGCGAGAAGATTGCGGCGGAACCGTTTGCGCCGCACGGCCCGCTGAGGGGCGACGCGGGGCCGGCGCCCAGGTACAATTGCCCGCTGTCGGGACCTCTGAAATGGAGCTCGTCCGACGGGAAAGGGTCATCCGGGCGCAGGGAGGCGTCGTGTCGGGATTGGAGACGCAAGGGGATCCGGTGGTGCAGACGCAGTCGGCGCGCTCGTACTCCGTGGGAGATCTGACAAGCACGCTCAACATCTCGCGGACGACGCTGCTCTATTACGAGCAGCTCGGCATCGTGCGCCCCGAACGCGACGCGGAGAGCGGGTACCGCACATATCGCTCCCGCGACATATTCCGGCTCATGAGCGCCATCCTGCTCAAGAACTCCGGCGTCGAGCCCAAGCGCCTTGCTGAGCGCCTGGATGGCGAGCCGTTCTCCGACGAGCACTTTGCCGAGTACCTGCAGATGGCGCAGAGAGACGTCGCCTACCAGCAGGCGAAGCTCGAGTGCCTGCGCGCGCTCGACGAGCTGCGCCGCTCGGTGGGCACGCTTTCCGTCGTTGACGTCGAGCCGTACTACATCAGCTACGACCGGGCCGAGGGTGGCTATCACGACTTTCCCGAGGACGAGGCCCTCACTTCGCTGTTGGCGAACATGCCGATCGGTGGTCTGGGGTCGCACTACGACAGCGACCTGCTGGGGAAGGACAAGCGGCTCACGTCCAGCGGGGTGCGCTGGGGCCGTACGGTCGCCGTGCGGTTTGCGCCCCTCATCGAGGGGCTGCCCGAGGGGCTCGAGGTCATCGGCGGCTGTACGTGCGTGCGCAGCGTCACGTTTCAGAAGGACATCGTGACCTACCGGCCGAGCGTCGCAGACGAGGGGGACGACGTCCTCAGGTTTATGGCCGAGCGCGGCCTGCGACCTGCAGGTCGAGCGTTCTGTCCCTTCTCGCTGCCGTCGGATCGCGGGTTCTACGTGCCGCTGTGCCTGCCGGTTGAGCCTATCGACGCCTCGTCTGACCCACGGGTTTCGGGCACCGCTGGCGAGGCGGCCACGGGGACGAAGCGCAGCTGGTGGTGTCGTCTGTTCGGGTGCCGCTGACCCCTCTGGCAGCGGCTCGAGTGCGGCTCAATTCGTCGAAAAACGACTGTTGACCTGTCTAATATAGACGGTCCTAGGCTGAGGTCCGTCAGCTCGGAGATTGCTTGCGGCGTCGCGTGCGCCGGGTGTCTCACGGGCAGGGGATACCTCAGAAAGGGGACCGCGCCATGCACGACGTTTCCGCCTCACAGCCTGCCGTTTCCGTCTCGCGCCGCCGCTTCGTGGGCGCTGCCGCCCTGGGCGCCACTGCGCTCGGCATGACGGCTGCCACCTCGGCCTTTGCTGCCGACGCCTCCGCTTCGAAAGACGCTCCCGCCGCCGCGGGCTCGACGTTTGCCGACACGGTTGTCTGGGACGCCGAGTATGACGTCGTCGTGCTCGGCATCGGCTTCGCGGGCATGGCTGCCGCCATCGCCGCCGCCGACGAGGGCGCTGCGGTGCTGCTGTGCGAGAAGGCCGAGGAGGGCGAGTCGGGCGGCAACTCCAAGGTGTGCGCCCAGTTCTTCATCGACGGCCACGGCGATCCCGACGCCGTCGTCTCGTACTTCAAGGGCATGGCCGGCGGCCGCCTCGTCGACGACGAGGTCTACACGACGTTTGCGAACAGCGTCGCCACGATGGGCGACATCATCGCCGAGCGCTATGGCCTGGACAGCAGCCAGTACATCGATGCTGGCACGCTGGGCCTTGCCGCTGTTGACTACCTCTCGCCCGAGTACCCCGAGTTCGCTGGCTCCGAGAAGATCTCGTTCATGCTCTCGCACATGGGCTACAGCGACAGCTTCTTGTACCAGAGCGTGAAGAAGCAGCTCAAGGCCCGTTCCGAGAACATCGACGTCTGGTTCGAGACGCCGGGCGTCGAGCTCGTCCAGGACCCGGTGTCGCGCGCGGTCATCGGCGTCGTCGTCGAGCGCAAGGGCGAGCGCCGCTTCGTGCGCGCCCTCAACGGCGTGTGCCTGTGCACGGGCGGCTTCGAGAACAACCCCCAGATGATCCAGTACTACCTCGACTGCGTGAATATGGCGCCCATCGGCGGCCTGGCCAACACGGGCGACGGCATCGTCATGGCGCAGGGAGTGGGCGCGCAGCTGTGGAACATGGGCTCCTACGAGCGCGACTGCACGGGCGGCCTCGGCGCAGTCTGCTACAACGTGGGCGAGGGCCAGCGCGCCAACATGGTGAACCTGGGTGACAACGGCGAGATGCTCAGCGGAGCCGTCATGCTCGTCGGCACGTGGGGCAAGCGCTTCCTCAACGAGTCGGTGCCCGTGCGCCACGGCCACCTGCCCAACGGCAACGGCCAGTGGGAGAACCCCCGCTTCCCGGAGCGCTTCTGGGCGGTCTACGACCAGACGCAGGCCGACCTCATCGAGGCGGGCGGCGTGATCCCCGAGTCGTTCGCCGGCGACGTGCAGGCGTTCGACACCGCGGCCGACATGGCAGCCGCGCTCGACATGCCCGAAGAGGCGCTTGCCCAGACGATCGCGGACTTCAACTTCTTCGCCGAGAACGGTCACGACTACGAGTTCGGCCGCGACGCCTCGACGATGCGCCCGTTCGACGGCGTGAAGTTCTACGCCATCCCGCTGAAGAACGCGATCCTCAACACGCAGGGCGGCCCCAAGCACGACGCCCAGGCGCAGGTGCTCGACATGGCCGACGCGCCCATCCCGCACCTCTATGCGGCCGGTGAGCTGGGCAGCCTGGCCACCTACATGTACCAGGGCGGCACGAACGTGACGGAGTGCCTCGTGTTCGGCGAGATCGCCGGGCGCAACGCCGCTGCGGCCAAGGAGGCGCTGCCCGCCTACGAGGGCGTGCCGGGGGCGGAGTTCGTGACGTCGACACCGGCGCACCTCGGCGACGAGACCGACCTCGTGGCCGATGACGCCGCGGGTGCCTCTGAGGACGGCATGCTCGTGGGCACGGCCGACGGCATGGGCGGCACGGTGTCGGTCGCGGTCACGACGGACGCTGACGGCTGCATCGCGACGGTCGAGGTCACGCGCCAGTCCGAGACGGAGGGCATCGGCACGAAGGCCATCGACGAGCTGCCGCTGAAGTTCCTGGGCCTGAGCAGCGCCGACGAGATCGACGCCGTCGACGCGGTGTCCGGCGCTACCGTGACGTCCAACGCCCTGAAGGCGGCCGTGAAGGCGGCGCTGGGGCTGTAAGCCGAGGTTGTTTACTGGGCAATCGGAATGATGGGAGCGGGTCCCGCTGACGTGGGATCCGCTCCTTTTTGCGTGAGGTTGCCTGCGCAGGTTTGTGGGCATTGAACGCTTGCGACCCGCGCCCTATCTTGGTGAGAGGGGACAAGGGGAGGAGACGCGCTATGGGGGAGCACGAGGGGGACGCCAGAGACGTCGACCTGCGTTGGACCGACAAGGACGAGACGCCATACTCGATAGGCGACGTTGCCGCGGCGCTCAACCTGTCGCGCGCGACGCTGCTCTACTACGAGCGGCGTGGCATCGTGCGGCCCCGCCAGGACGAGGCGAACGGCTACCGCAGCTACACCGACGCCGACATCTTTCGGCTCATCGAGAGCATCGCGCTCAAAAACGTGGGCATCCAGCCGCGGGACGTGCTGGACTATCTCGATGGGGATCCGTTCTCTCCGGAGCGCTTCGACGAGTACGACGCTCTGATCGATCGCCAGGTGGAGCGCGCCCTGGCCGTGAGGGAGCGGATGGGCGCGCTGCGCCGCATGCCCGAGCGTGTGGGTGTCGTGAGCGAGGAGTACGTCGAGCCGTATTACATCAGCTTCGGCAAAGCGCCCGTAGGCTTTCGCGACTACGAAGACGATCCCGTGCTCGACGCGCTCGTGGCGAACGTGCCGCTGAGCTCCATGGGGGCGCTGTTCTTCGGCGACTACTTCGACCTGGACAGCCGCCCGCGCTTCGGCCGCACGGTGCCGGTGCGCCTGGCGCATCTCGTGGGGGAGTTGCCGACCGACCTCACGATCATGGGCGGCTGCCGCTGCGTCACGACCGTCCTGTACCAGGACGACATCTACCAGCGCCGCACGCAGGGCGTCACGATGAGCGGTCGCATCCAGGCGCATCTCGCCGAGCACGGTCTGACGCAGTCGGGTCGCGCGTTCTGCCCGTATTCGCTGCTCACCGAGTCTCGCGGCGCCTATACGGCCGTCTGCCTACCCGTATCATAGGCGCACGGCCCCATTCCCGCCTTTTGGTGTCGCGATGCCCAGGAGGTTTGCCGGCAGTCCTACCCGCGGTTGACGCGTTCGAGCAGCACGACGTTCTCGACGTGGTCGGTGTGCGGGAACATGTCGACGGGCCGGATACGGCGCACGCGGTAGCCAAAGCGCATGAGCTCCGTGATGTCGTGGCGCTGGCTTCGCGGCTCGCAGCTGATGTAGACGACGCGGCGCGGGCCGAGCCGGGCGAGGTTGGCGAGGAACGCCGGCGTCGACCCTGCGCGCGGCGGGTCCATGAACACGACGTCGAGATGCTCGCCGGCGCGGGCCATCCGAGAGAACACGCTGCCCGCGTCGCCCACGACAAACTCGGCCTGCTCGGTGCTCAGCCCGTTGGCCTCGGCGTTTGCCCGTGCGTCCGCGACGGCGTCCGCGTTGCGCTCGACACCGAGCAGATGCGCCCCGCTGCGCACGGCGGCCGCGATGCCGATGGTGCCCGTGCCGCAGTAGGCGTCGCCGAATCGGTCGCCGCTCTCGAGTTGCGCCATCTCGATGGCGAGGTCGTAGAGCTTCTCGGCCTGGATGGGGTTCGTCTGGTAGAACGACGACGAGCTGATGCGGAACGTGCAGCCGCAGATCTTGTCCTCGATGTAGCCGGGTCCGTAGAGCGTGCGCTCCTGCTTGCCCAGGATGACGCTCGTGCGCTCGGGGTTCACGTTGAGCACGATGGTCGTGAGCTCGGGATGCGCCGCCCGAAGCCGCTCGACGAACGTCCTGGCGCTCGGCAGGCGGTTGGAGCTTGCCACGAGCGTGAGCATGACCTGGCCGGTGTGCAGCGCCGTGCGTACGAGGGCGTAGCGCAAAAAGCCGGTATTCGTGCGTTCGGAGTACGGCTTGATGTTGAAGCGCGGCAGCAGATCGGCCACCGTGGCGATGATGGGGCGCGCCCGCTCGTCCTCGACGAGGCACTCGCGGCACGGGACGATGCGGTGCGTGCCGCGCTCGAAGATACCCCAGCGTGCGGTGGTGCGGCCGTCGCGATCGGGGCGTCCGGGGGCGAAGGGCAGCTGCACCTTGTTGCGGTAGCGCTGGGGGTCGTCCATGCCGATGATGGGCTCAACCTCGATGCGCGTGTCGGCGAACAGCTCTTCCATGCGGCGCTGCTTCATGGCGAGCTGCTCGTCGTAGGGCATGGCGAGCCACTCGCAGCCGCCGCAGCGCGCCGCCACGGGGCAGACGAGCTCGCTGCGCTGCAGGGTGCTCGCGGGGACGTCGCCGGATGCCGTGGGCGCGCCGTCTTGATGCGCGTCGCGGGCGCGGTGCTCGTCTCGCCGCCAGTTCGAATCGCGCGTGGCGCGCTGGTATCCTCGTTCGGTGTTCGCCATGGTGTCCCCTCTTGGTGCTGCGCGCGGCCTGGTTTGGCTTCGCGTCGCGCCTCTGCCCTCGAAGTGTTCGCCTCGTATTGTACGGGGTGCCCATCCTTGCGGCCACCTCCGCGCGACCCCTCACGAAATAGCGCATTACCGGCTTTTCTGGCCGCGCCGGCCGGCTGGGACGCCTTCTTTGTTGGGAGGAGGTTGTTCTGTGGCCAGAAGCCGAGCTTGTGTATGGGGCTCCTTCGGCTGGGCGACCGGTCGGCCGGACGCCACCTGCGGTTTTGCTGGCGAGCCTGTTGGGCGGTGGGATGGGCCTATGCACAAGCGGGATTCCAGGCCAGAAAGGCGGCGCCAGGTTGCAGGGCGCGCTTGCGGGCCGTTTGTGGGTCCGCTGATTGGCTGCCGTGCGGCGCCCGAGCGCAAGATTCCTGCTGCCGAGCTCGACGGGGCGCGCTGGATGCATGAGCGGGCTTTCGAGCTAGAGAGGCGGCGCCGAGCTGCAGAGTGCACCACCCCTGCGCTTGCGGGGGGTCTTCGATCGGCCGCCGCGTGGCGTCCGGGCGCGCGATTTCCGCCGCCAAGCTCGACGGTACGCGCCGGTCCGTGCTGCCTCGACGCGCTCCCTACCTGCTCGCCGGCAGCGTCACGGTGAAGTCCGTACCGTGGCCAGGCTCGGTGCGCACGGAGATCGTGCCGCGCGCCAGCTCGACGATGCGCCGCACGATGGGCAGCCCCAGGCCGTTGCCGCCTGCCGTCCCAGCCGTCGCCGACCCGCGGTAGAACTTGTCGAACGCGCGTCGCAACGTCTCCTCGTCCATGCCCGGCCCTTCGTCGCGCACGCTTACGCGGGCGATACCGTTGCCGCCTGCTGCCGTGCCTCCTACCTCGTCGGGCCAGACGTTCTCGCAGCTCACGTGCACGGTGCTTCCGTCGGGACTGTACTTGATGGCGTTGTCGAGCACGTTGAGCCATACCTGCGCGAGCATCTCCTCGCTGGCGCGCACCGTCGTGGGGCGCACGCTGTCGAGATCCAGCTCGATGCCGCGGGCCTCCCAGCGATCCTGCAGCATGAGGGCGCAGCGCCGCAGCTGCTCGTCGAGGGCGTAGTCACGCGCGTCCACGACGACCTGCTGGCTCTCGAAGCGGTTGAGCGCGAGCACGTTGGAGGACATCACGATGAGCCGGTTGGCCTCGGTGACGATGATGCCGGCGTACTCGCGGTCTCTCTGCGTGGCCTCGGGGTTGCGCTCGATTTGCCGAGCGAACCCGCGGATGGATGTGATGGGCGTCTTAAGCTCGTGCGAGAAGTCGTCGACGAACTCATCGCGCAGCATTTCGATGGACCCCAGCTCGTCGGCCATCGTGTTGAAGCTGCGCAGCAGGCTGCCGAGCTCGTTGTTAGCGCCCTCGTCATCGACGCGGGCCGAGAAGTCGCCCTGCGTCACGCGTTCCATGGCGCCACGCAGCTCGCGGATGGGCTTAAGCACGCGGTGCAGTGCGATGGAGGTCGTGACGAGCGTGGCCAGGGCCGACGCGGTAATCGCGAGGATGAGGACGGGCCCCGCGATCTCCTGGCCCTTGTGCAGCAAGCCGAGGTGGCTGAGGACGATGAGCGTGAGGCCGGTTGCGATGGCGCACAGGATGACGCAGGCGGCGACGCGAGCGATGACGAGCAGATCGAGCGAGCGTGTCCCGTAGAACGCGCGGCCCTGGTGGGACGGCGCTGGGATTTGGGAGCGACCCTGGGTGCTCTGGCGCGCGCCGCTCATAGGGTGGCTTCCAGGTGGAGGCTCGGCCTTGCGGGATCCTCTCCGGCGAGGACGACCGCCTTGTAGCCCAGCCCGCGCACGGTGGCGATCTCGAAGTCGGGACTGCCGTCGAAGCGCTCGCGTAGCCGGCTCACATGCACGTCGATCGTGCGCTCGTCGCTCTCGGCGTCGGGGCCCCACACGTCATCGAGCAGCTGGCGCCGGGTGAACACCTTGCCCGGGTAGGAGAGCAGCCGGAACAGCAGCTGGAACTCGAGTCGCGGCAGCTCCTGGACGCGGGAGCCTGCGCCTCGCCCCGCCTCGCTGACGGTGAGCGCGTCGGAGTCGAGCACGGTGCCCCCCACGGTGAGCCGGTGCTCGGCGTTGATGCGGGCGCGGCGCAGCAGGGCGCCCACGCGCATGACGAGCTCCTCCTCGTCGACGGGCTTCACGAGGTAGTCGTCGGCCCCCGCGTCGAATCCGGCGTGCTTGTCGCTGAGCGTCCCCTTAGCGGTGACGACGATGACCGGCAGGTTGTTGCCGGCACGGCGGAGCATGCGCGTGAAGGCGAGCCCGTCGATGCCCGGCATCATGACGTCGACGACGGCGAGGTCGACGCGCTCGTGCTCGAGCACGGCGAGTGCCTCGGCGCCGTTGGCGGCCGGCAGGGGAGCGTAGCCGCTCTGCTCGAGCACGACGCACGTGAGCCGGCGGACGTTGGGATCGTCCTCGACAACGAGAATCTGGATCACGGGAGCCTCCTTTCTCGTGGATGATACCCGCTTCGCCGAGCCTTGCCTCGTACCCAGTTTAAACGTGGTTCACATTCGGCTGGTAGGGTTGGGCCTACCATGGCAGGTTTCTCTCCCTCGAAAGGAAGTGATCTTCCCAGATGCTCGAGCTCAAGGACATATACAAGGACTACCCGTCCGGCGACGACATCGTGCGCGCGCTCAAGGGTGTCACGATCAAATTCCGCGACTCGGAGTTCGTCTCGATCCTCGGCCAGTCGGGCTGCGGCAAGACGACGATGCTCAACATCATCGGCGGTCTGGACCACTACACGACGGGCGATCTTGTCATCAACGGGCGCTCGACGAAGCGCTACAACGACAAGGACTGGGACACGTATCGCAACCACTCCATCGGCTTCGTGTTCCAGAGCTACAACCTCATCCCGCACCAGAGCGTCCTGCGCAACGTCGAGCTCGCGCTGACGATCTCGGGCGTGGGCCGGCGCGAGCGCACGCGGCGCGCCACGGAGGCGCTCGTGGCCGTGGGCTTGGGCGACCAGCTCCACAAGAAGCCGACGCAGATGTCGGGCGGCCAGATGCAGCGCGTCGCCATCGCCCGCGCCCTCGTCAACAATCCCGACATCATCCTGGCCGATGAGCCCACGGGCGCCCTCGACTCTGAGACGAGCGTCCAGGTCATGGAGATCCTCCGCAAGGTCGCCGAGACGAAGCTCGTCATTATGGTGACGCACAACCCCGAGCTCGCCCAGCGCTACTCGACGCGCATCGTGCGCCTGCTCGACGGCCGCATCACCGAGGACTCCAACCCCTACGTGCTCAACGTCGCCGAGCTGGGTGCCAACCCCCTCCCGCAGACGAAGCGCGAGATCCGCCGCGCCGAGAAGGCCGCGCGCAAGGCCACCGGCAAGGGCAAGAAGCGCATGTCGTTCGTCACGGCGCTCGGCCTGTCTATGCGCAACCTCACGACGAAGAAGGGCCGCACGATCCTCACGGCGTTCGCGGGGTCCATCGGCATCATCGGCATCGCGCTCATCCTGTCGCTGTCGAGCGGCGCGCAGAGCTACATCAACGGCGTCGAGCAGGACACGCTGTCGAGCTACCCCATCCAGCTGCAGAGCGAAAACGTCGACATGAGTGCGCTCATGAGCGCGATGGGTGCCATGACCGGCAGCGATACCGACGGTGACGGCCAGGCCGACGACACGAAGAGCGGCGCGCAGAGCGAGGCGCCCACCGAGCTCACGACGAACAACGTTATGACGAACATCATCCAGAAGCTCGGCACGGGCTCGACGAACAACGACCTGAAGTCGTTCCGCGACTACATCGAGAACGGTGACGGCCACAGGATCTACGACCTGGCCAATGACGTGCGCTACGGCTACGACACGACGCTGTACGTCTACAGCGCCGAGACCGACAACGGCGTGCTGCAGGTGAACCCCTCCACGGTCATGGATGCCATCGGCCTGGGCGGCATGATGGGCACGACCGACCAGACGCAGGACCAGAGCGCCGCCAACAGCATCGTGTCGAGCATGTCGTCCATGAGCCCGATGATGAGCTCCACCGACGTGTGGGACCAGCTCATGAACAACGACGACCTCGTCAAGAGCCAGTACGACGTGCTGGCCGGTCGCATGCCCGAGAAGTACAACGAGGTCGTGCTCATCACGGACAAGCAGGGCCGCATCTCCGACTACCTGCTGTACACGCTGGGCATGAAGGACCAGGACGAGGTCAACCAGATGCTGACCGACGTCGTGAACGGCGAGGAGCTCGAGCCTGCCAAGCAGGAGGAGTACGCGTTCGACGACTTCATCGGCAAGACGTTCAAGCTCGTGCCCGCCTCGGACTTCTACGAGGAGCAGGACGACGGCACGTGGGCTAACATGAAAGACGACGAGGCCTACATGAAGGGCGTCGTCGAGGACGCCGAGGACCTGGAGATCGTGGGCATCATCCGGCCCAACGACAACGCGGCTATCGAGGAGGACCAGGGTGCCATCGGCTACCGTGCCGACCTCACGGAGCACGTGGTCGAGCAGATCGACGACTCGGCCATCGCGCGGGCTCAGAAGGATGACCCCACGGTCGACGTGTTCACGGGGCTGCCGTTCGAGAAGAACGATGACGGCACGCTGACGGAGGCGGGCCAGGCAGCGAAGGACGCGGCCGAGGCTGCGGCAGCGGAGACTACCGATGGCGCCGAAGCCGTCGCCGCGCCGGCCGCTCCCACGATGGCCGACCTGACGACGTACATCGGGCAGCTCCAGGCGAGCAACCCCGACGCGGCGGCGCAGCTCACGCAGGCCGTCGATGGCGTGCGCGCCCAGCTGGGCGAGGGCGCAACCGACGACGCAGTTCTGCAAGCGCTCTACGCGATGAGCCCTGATCTGCAGGCGCAGCTGGCGGCTGTCGCGGGCGCTTCTGCGACGCCCGTCCCGACGATGGACATGTTGAGCGCCTATCTGGCGCAGCTCGCGACGGCGGATCCCGACACGGCAGCTGCCATCCAGGCTCAGGTGGATCAGGCTGTTGCGAACGGCACGCCGGCGGACCAGGTCGCGGCGGGCATGGCGCAGGCTGACGCGGGTTTTGCGGCCTACGTGGCGGCCCAGGCGCCGGCGGATGCAGGCGCACAGGCCGAGCAGCCCGAGCCGACGGTCAGCAGCGCAACGTACGAGGGTAACCTGCGCAAGATTGGCGTGGCTGACGTGGAGTCGCCGAATACCATCGAGATCTACGCCAAGGACTTCGACTCCAAGGAAGAGATTACCGGCATCATCGACGAGTACAACACGCAGGCTCAGGACGACGGCGAGGACGGCAAGGTCATCCAGTACACCGACTACGTTGGCCTGATGATGAGCTCCGTGCGCACCGTCATCGACGCCATCAGCTACATTCTGATTGCGTTCGTGGCCATCTCGCTCGTCGTGAGCTCCATCATGATCGGCATCATCACGTACATCAGCGTACTCGAGCGCACGAAGGAGATCGGCATCCTGCGCGCCATCGGCGCTAGCAAGCGCGACGTGAGCCGCGTGTTCAACGCCGAGACGTTCGTGATCGGCCTCATCTCCGGCCTGCTCGGCATCGGCGTGACGCTGCTGCTGATCATCCCGATCAACATCATCGTCTACCAGGTGGCCGGCGTGGCGAACCTGGCCGGCCTGCCGTGGGTCGCGGCGCTCATCCTCGTCGGCATCAGCGTCGTGCTGACGTTCATCGGCGGTGTCATCCCGGCGCACATGGCCAGCAAGAAGGATCCGGTGCTGGCCCTGCGCACGGAGTAAGGTGTCCGAACTTGCGGGAGCGGGGACCACGGCACCCCATCTGCTGCGTTGCCCGGTGGCTCGCGTATGTTCAATACGCGTCGCCGCCGGGCGCCTTGCATCTGGGGCACCGTGACCCCGCTTAACGAAGCTGGCACGACATGAAGAAGGCCGTCGCCCTCGCCCGCGAGGACGGCGGCCTTCTTGCGTACAGGATTGCACGAGGGCATATGCTTTCCCGGACAGAATGTGCCGGGCTGTAGCGAGGAGGCGTGACGCCGTGCGAGCTGTGAGGGATGACGTGGCAGAGGCCTCCGAGCTGCGGATGGACGCCCTGCTGGGTATTCGCACCACCGGGCGCGACGAGTCGCATGCCGATCAGGACAGCAACCCTTACGAGCCCACGCCCTACGCGGTGCTCGATCGTTTGGCGAACAGCGGCTTGGTAGGCAAGCGTAACGTGCTCGTGGACTACGGCTGCGGCAAAGGGCGCGTGGGTCTTTACCTCGCGTATCAGGCGCGGTGCCGCTCGATCGGTGTGGAGCGCGATCCGCTGCTTCACGAGGCCGCGCTGCGCAATGCGGCGACCGCGCGCTTCTTGCAGGGCCCGTACTCCGCCGGCCGCGTGACGTTCGAGCGGGCCGACGCTGCCCAGTACGTGCCTCCGGCGCAGGCCGATCGCTTCTACTTCTTCAACCCGTTCTCCGCCGTGGTGTTCGAACGCGTCCTCGACCGGATTCGCCGCTCGCTTGATGGCGCCCCGCGCGAAGCCATCGTGCTTCTCTACTATCCCGACGACGAGTACCGCGACGTTTTAGCGCGCACCTCGTGGTTGGAGCCTGCTGGCCAGGTAGACTGCCGCGACCTGTTTTGCGCGGAGACTGGCGCCGGCGGCAGCGACCCTCGCGAGGTGGTGCTTGCGTTTCGCGGCTAGCCGTACCGGCCGCGCGCGCGTCGAATGCGGGCTGACGGCGGTCTCTTCGCGCGCGGGGTCGAGGGTTTGCCAGCAAACCCGCAGGTGGGAGCCTCGGTAAACTTGAAGGTTCCCCGCAAAGACGCCCGAGTCAGCCCGCACTCGACGAAAGAGGGGCCGCCATCCTCGCAGGTGAGGACGGCGGCCCCTTGATACGTGGGGCAGATGGGCCGCTACAGACCCTGGGCCGCGTTCTTGCCGGCGATGTAGCCGTAGAACAGCGCCATCGAGACAGAGAGGCCCTTCAGCGAGATCGGGTACTCCACGGCGAAGCGGTTGCCTTGCATGTTGCCACAGACGTAGAGGCCGGGGATGACGTTGCGATCGGCGTCGAACGTGTGGCAGTTCTCGTCGGACTCGAGACCGCTGTTGCAGACGAGCAGCAGCGCCTGGCCGCACTCGACGGCGTAGTACGGCGGGTTCTGCAGCGCGAACAGGCGCTGGGAGCTCTTGCCGAAGTCGGTGTCCTCACCGGCAGCGCACAGCTCGTTGTAGTGCTCGATCGTCGCTTTAGCCGCCTCGACGTTCATGCCGTCGATCTGGGCGAGCAGCTCGGCGAGCGTGTCTGCCGTCAGGCAGCGGCCGTCATCCAGGGCACTCTGCAGGTCGGCGGGCGTGCGGACATTGATGAGCTGGTTGGAGTTCATCCACTCGGGGTAAGCCTCGTCGCTGTAGATGCAGGCCACGCCGTGAGCCGCCGGGAAGTACTGCAGCTCCTCGGGCCAGGCGGCGTCGAAGATCTGGTAGGCCTTGTGCCCGGGCTGCAGCTCAACCTGGTTCTCGAGCTGCTGGCCGGGCAGGTCTTCGTTCATGAAGCGCTCGCCGTTGAGGTTGATCCACAGCCAACCGTTGTTGCCCATGACGCCGTGGCCGTCGGGGCCAGCGCCGCCGCCCATGTGGTGACCATTGGGGGCATGCCACTGCTGCACCTGCGCGCCGGCCCATACGCCCATCTTGATGCCCGAGCCGTCGTTGGTGGCGTTGCCCTCGCTGTCGTGCCAGATCCACAGCGTCTGGATGTCATTCTCCACGGCGGAGGGCACGAAGTACTTCAGCATGGCTTTGTTGGAAGAGTAGTCGCCGGTGGCCAGAATGACGCCCTTGTTCGCCATGGCCTTGACGTACGCGCCCGTCTCGATATTGCGCACGTAAACGCCCGTGCAGCGGCCGTCCTCCATGATGAGCTTCTCGGCGATGTGGTTGTAGCGGATGGTCAGCTTGTCGCCGGCCTCCTCGACGGCCTTGTCCAGGTTGCCGCCCAGCGCCGCCGTGAGGTTGCTGAAGCCCAGCGACGTCGGGTAGCAGGGCATCTGCTCCTTCGTGTAGTCGTAGGACTCGAGCATCGGGACGAAGTAGGGGTAGAGGTAGTTGTCGCGGTTCTCCTCGGGCACCTCGGAGAACGTCTCCTCGGTGATGTAGGAGCCGGAGGCGTCGACGAACCAATCGAGCATGTCGCCCATCTCGTCAGCCCAGCGCTTGAAGATGGGGAGCTTCGTGTGGTAGCTGCACTCCTTCTGGTGCTCGGCAGCGATCTCGCGCTTGTCGAGGAAGCCCTCGCCACGGCCGTAGCGCTCCTGGATGGAGCCGCCCAGAACGGCGACGTCGCCGCCGGTGGCCGTGTAGTTCTCGCAGCGCTCGAACGCCAGGACGGTTGCCCCTTCTTCGACGGCGGCGCGTACGGCCGGGATGCCCGAGTCGGCCAGGCCGATGACGATAACGTCGGCGCTGAGCTCCTCGCTCACGTCGGCGTCGGAGATCTTGGGCTCCTCGCCGAGCCAGGACGAGTAGTCGGGGGCGGAACTGACCTCGGTGGCGGCCGTGCTTGTCTCGTCGGCCAGGGCGGAGCCGGCGGCGACGGTGGCGCCGGCGACAAGGGCACCGGCAACGCCGGCGGACTTCACAAAGCTGCGACGAGTGAGCTGAGGCGTGCTCGTGGACATACGTAACTTCCTTTCGATACGGGGAGAGGGACAAGCGGTGACGTGCCCCTCGCTATGCCTCCCGTATACTAGGAACCGGTGGGAAACTTGCCTATCGTCTGTGATGGTCGATGGGTTGAGCTGGTATTTTGCCGAAGCTCACGCATGAGGGTCGATGGGGTCGAGAGGGGTCTGATGGGCGGTTTGCTGCGCGACGGCGTTGGATCGGCGCGAGTGCCGGGCGTGTGGCGGGCGCTTGCGTTGGCTGCATGCAACCTCTGGAGCAACATGCTGTTCTTTGCGACGCCCCTGCTTGCCTCTCCCGAGGTCGCGATCTCCGTACGCGCGGTGTCAGTGCTGACAAGCATCGCAGGTTTCGCGGCGGCGTTTGTGATTGCGCGCCGTGTGCACTCGAGGCGTACCTGCGAGTTGGCGATTTCTCGCGTCGGCCGGCAAAGCGCGGGTTGCGAAGGCCGTGCCGCTTCTTCCGGGCCGAGAGGGGTTTGGGCTGGCGCGCTTCTTGGCGAGCAGCGCGCGCTCATGTGCGTGGCGGCCGTGGTGGCGGCACTCGCGACAGGCGTGCACGTGCTCGGGGCGCCGGCAATTCCGATGGCAGTCGACATCGTGGCCATCTCCCTCTACTCGGTGTTCTTCGCGTTTCTTCTTGTGGGCGCTGGCGAGGTGTATGCGCACATGAAGCCGTTCCAGGCGCTGGCGCTCGCGAGCGTATCGTTTTTCATCGGCTGGGTTGGTGGGTCAGCTGCGGCGCTCTTGCCGCGCGTGCCCTCGGCCATTGTTGCCTGCTCCATGCCACTTGTCGCTCTGGCTCTCATGCCGTGTTGGGATCGAGGTCGTGCGGGTGCCGTTGCCGGGCATGCGTGTGCGACGCGATCTGCCGTTTGGGACGCGGGGAGCGAGGCGCTCGGAGGCGCTCGCGATATGTTCTGTGCCGAGGGCCATCTTGCTGGAGGAGAAGCCGGCATGGACGCCAGCCGGGCCGTGGCGCCTGATGTGGCGTGCCGCCGCCCTGCTCCCTCGCTGCTCGATGATCTGCGCCGCACGCTTACTGCCATCCCGGCGCGCATTCTTGCCGGGCTTGCGGTCACCCACCTGGCTCTGGGTGTCGTGCTTGCCGCCACGGGCGAGGCCGCGACCGTGACGAGCTACTTCGCGCCGTCGTCCATAGCTATGGCGGCTGCAACGTGTCTCGTCTGCTTGGGGGTGGCCCTGCTGCTCAAGGGACGCGTGCCGCTTCTGACGTTCTACAAGGCCGCTCTGATCGTGCTCGTGCTCGGCGTGTTCCTGCTGGGTGAGGCGGGCATTGCCCAGCTCATGGGCGTCGTGTCGTTTGTGGGCGTCTACATCGTGTCGTGGGCGCTTGTGGCCCAGTGCGCCCATGCCGGGCTGATGCTCGGCGTGCTTCCGACGTTTGTCATCGTCGCGGGGCGCCTCGTTGAGCAGGCGGGAGAGGGCGTCGGACTTGCTTTGGTGGCGTCGGGAGCACTCTCTGGTGTGGCGTTGATGGCCGTGGTCGCTGTGCTGCTTCTCGTGGCGTCGGCGTTTCTGTTCACGGGGTCGCTGGAAGGGGACGCGACCTCCGCCCTGTCGGACGGGGCCACTCATGCAGGTACGCCGACTGCTGCGGAGGAAGCCTTGGGCATGGCGGCGGCCCCCTCTACGGAGGAGCGCCTCGCTCGAATTGCCCAGGCGTACCGGCTTTCGGCGCGCGAGACGGACGTATTCGAGCTGTGGGCCACGGGCCACGACCTCAAGTACGTGCAGGAAAAGCTCGGGCTCTCCCTCTCGACGGTTAAGACGCACGTGCGCCATATCTATGCCAAGACCGGCACGCACTCGCGCGCTGAGGTCGTCATCCTGCTCGATGAGGCCCAGCCGGACCCAGAGAAGTAGGAGCGAGTGCCTTTCTGGCCAGAAGTGCCCCGCTTTGCGAGTCACAGGTGGGCCCGCCGCCCTCTGGCTGGGGGTTACGCGAATGCCGACCTGCGGTTTTGCCTTCGCCTCGATGCTTCCATGCCTCCACGGGGCACCCTGCCCGCCGGGGACACTCGCAAAGCTCCGCCTTTTTGGCCACCGCACGGCTGTTTGAGACTGCTCTGGCCTTGCATGCCCCTCGTGACGGCCTCCCCCCGCCCGATCGGCGCGCACGCCGCCCTGTTTCATGTGGGTACCTGGGGGCTTGCGCTTGCCGGGGGCACTGCGAGGGCACCGCATGGCGGTTCTCGCTAGAATTGCGCCACAGGAACACGGGCGCCGAGGGGACGCTTGCAACATGGTCGAGCCTGGTTTTTCCGGCTGGGTGGCGACCCGTCCCCTTCTTCGCGCATCTTCGACCAGAAAGGGTTTCCGCCCATGGATCAGACCATCGCGCAGCGCGTCGAGCAGTGGCGCGCCGGCTGCACCGACCCGGAGCTTGCTGCCGAGCTCGCCGAGCTCGAGAAGCTTGCGGGCACCGAGGCTGAGCCCAAGCTCATCGAC
This sequence comes from Coriobacteriia bacterium, assembly GCA_018368455.1. Lineage (NCBI taxonomy): Bacteria > Bacillati > Actinomycetota > Coriobacteriia > Coriobacteriia bacterium. The sequence goes on along the minus strand of JAGZEG010000019.1, from coordinate 25,041 downwards.
GCTTTCTATCAGGATCTCGCGTTTGGCACGGCCGGCCTGCGCGGTGTCATCGGCGTCGGTTCCAACCGCATGAACATCTACACGGTCGCGCAGGCGACGCAAGGTCTCGCCAACTACCTCAACGCGCACTTCGAGCACCCCACCGTCGCCATCGCGCGAGACAGCCGCAACAAGGGCGAGCTGTTCGTGCAGGTGGCGGCCGGCGTTCTGGCGGCCAACGGCATCGCCTCGCTCGTGTACCCGCGCATCGAGCCCGTTCCCGCGCTGAGCTTCGCGACGCGCCACCTGGGCTGCTCGGCTGGTATCTGCATGACGGCCAGCCACAACCCCGCTGCGTACAACGGCTATAAGGTGTACGGCGCCGACGGCTGCCAGATCACCTCTCAGGCTGCGGCGGACATCCAGGCGTCCATCAACGAGACGCCCGTCTTCGGGGGCGCCAAGCACATGGACTTCGCCGAGGCGCAGTCCGCGGGGCTCGTGCGCTGGATCGGGGACGAGACGCTCGACGCCTTCGTCGACGCTGTGCTCACGCAGTCGCAGCCCCAGGCCATCGCGGCCGCCAACGGCTTCGCGGACTTCAAGGTCGTCTATACGCCGCTTAACGGCACGGGCATCGAGCTCATGCGCCGTGTGCTTGACCGCATTGGCGTGCGCAATATGGTCGTCGTGCCGGAGCAGGAGTACCCGGACGGCAACTTCCCGACGTGCACGTATCCCAACCCGGAGAACCGCGCCGCCCTGGTCAAGGCACTCGAGCTGTGCGAGGTGGAGCACCCCGACCTGCTGCTCGCGACGGATCCCGACGCCGACCGCGTGGGCATCGCCGTGCCCCACAACGGCGCCTACGAGCTGCTGACGGGCAACGAGGTCGGCACGCTGCTGCTCGACTGGCTGTGCCGCACGAAGGCCGAGGCCGGCGAGGACCTCATGAGCAAGGTCGCCGTGAGCACGATCGTTTCGACGTCCATGCCTGATGCGCTTGCCCGCCACTACGGCTTCGAGATGCGCCGCGTGCTCACGGGCTTCAAGTACATCGGCGATCAGATCGACCGCCTGGAGCAGGAGAAGCGCGGTGGGGACTTCCTGTTCGGCTTCGAGGAGAGCTACGGCTACCTGGCTGGCACGCACGTGCGCGACAAGGACGGCATCGTGGCCGGTATGCTCATCTGTGAGATGGCGGCGTGGTACGCGGCCCGCGGCAAGGACCTCTACCAGGCCATGGACGATCTGTATGCCGAGCACGGCTACTACCTCAACGGCGTCGTCAACGTGGAGTTCCCCGGCGCCGAAGGGTCGACGCGCATGAAGGAGATCATGGCGGGGCTGCGCGGCGATCAGGCGCCGACCGAGGTCGCAGGGCTGGCTGTCGAAGGCGTGACTGACTATGCGACCGGCGTGGAGATGCCTGTCGTGCATGGTGCGTGCGCCGTGTGCGGCAACTGCGACGGGGGCAACAATGGGGCCGAGTCGCAGGTGCTGCCGAGCGCCAACGTCGTCGAGTTCCGTCTGGCGGGCGGCAGCAAGCTCATCGTGCGCCCGAGCGGCACCGAGCCCAAGATCAAGGCGTACCTCTTCGCGAATGCCACCACTCGTGAGGCAGCGGAGAAGCTGCGCGATGATCTCGGCGCAGCGGCGCGCGTCCTGCTACAATAGGCGAGTTCTCTCAACGGGATGGCTGCCGAATCCTCGACGGCTGCCGCGAGAATTGCCTCTTTAGCTCAGGGGATAGAGCACAGGTTTCCTAAACCTGGTGTCGTAGGTTCGAATCCTACAAGGGGCACCATCAAAACCGCAGGCCAGGGGGCGTGAGGCTCCCTGGCCTTTTTATTTAGGTGGCCTGCTACGGCTGCCGAGGCCCCTGGGGCCCGCTACTCGCGCCCGAACGGGTCGATGCGGCCGCGGGCATCCGTTGTGACGGGCGTGCCGTAGACGCGCTCTATGGTCGCGGGCGACAGCACGTCACGCGGATCACCTGCGCAGACGACGGCGCCCCCATCGAGCAGGACGACCTGGTCGGCGTAGGCGAGCGCCGCGTTGAGGTCGTGCAGCACGACGGCGACGATCTTCCCCTCCGCATGGGCGAGCTCTGCAGCCAGGTCCATGATCTCGCGCTGGTTCTTGATGTCGAGGCTGCTCGTAGGCTCATCGAACAGCAGGACGCGCGGCTCCTGGAGCAGGGCGCGCGCAACGACGATCTTCTGGCGCTGTCCTCCCGAAAGCTCGGCGAGCGCTTCGTTGGCAAGGCCGGCGATGCCCAGGCGCTCCATGACGGCGTCCACCGCTCGCAGGTCGTCGGCGCTGAGCTGCCACGAGAGAAACGGCCGCCGTCCGAGCAGCAGGTAGTCCACGACGCTGCCCGCCAGCTCTGTGCTTGCGCGCTGCGGCACGTAGCCCACAAGCCGCGCAAGTCGCTCCAGGGGGCAGGCGAGCAGATCCTCCGCGTCGTCGCCCTGCAGTTCGATGGAGCCGTCCCATGGCCGGTTGATGCGGTCGATGCACTTTACGAGCGTCGTCTTGCCGCACCCGTTCGGGCCCACGATGGCCGTGAGTTCCCCGGCGTGCATCGTCGCCGATATGCCGTGCAGCACCTCCCGCCGCCGCGCGTACCCGAAGCGCACATCGCGCAGGCTGAGGGCACTGGCTTCTTGGGGGCTCGCGCTCGTCGGGGCCATCTACACGCGCCTCCTGCGCACGATGAGGTAGAGGAAGAACGGCACGCCCACAAACGACGTCACGATGCCCACGGGCAGCTCTGTCGGCGCGAACAGCGTGCGGGCGAGGGTGTCGGCGGCCAGCATGAGCACGGCGCCGAACAGTGTGGCGGCCGGAATCGAGAACCGGTGGTCCGTCCCCACGAGCATGCGCGCGACGTGCGGCGCCACGAGCCCCACGAAGCCGATGATGCCGGTGAAGGAGACGGCCGTCGCAGTCAGCACCGTCGCGAGCGCGAACGTCAGCGTCTGCGTGCGTCGGTAGTCGACGCCGAGCGCTGTCGCCTCCTCGCGGCCCAGAACGAGCGCGTTGAGGTCCCACGCCCGCCGCATGGCGAGCACGAGGCTGACGCCGAGCACGACGGCGAGGATGGCGGCGACGTCCCAGCGCAGGCCCATCAGGTTGCCCATGCGCCAAAAGACAAGCTCAGGCAGGTTGGCGTCATCGGCGAGGTACTTGATCGTCGAGACGCCGGCCGAAAACAGGTATCCCACGGCGACGCCCGAGAGCACGAGCACGGCCGTTGAGCCGCGCACGACGCGCGAGATGGCGTAGACGAGCCCCATCGCGACGAGCGCCATGGCGAAGGCGAAGAGCGGCGTGAGCCATCGTCCCAGGTCAAGGCCGCGGGCGGCCAGCTGGCTTGCGCAGACGATCGCGATGCTCGCGCCGAACGACGCTCCATCGGAGACGCCGAGCGTGTAGGGGCTGACGAGCGGGTTGCGGAAGATGCCCTGCATGAGCAGGCCGGCGAGTGCCAGAGCTGCCCCGGCGAGCGCGGCGACGACGACGCGGGGAAGGCGGACGTCGAACACGATGCTCAGCAGCCCCTGGAGGTCGATGCCGCCTGCGGCTGTGCTGCCGGAAAAGCCCAGGGCGTGCACGATGGCCTGGCCGACCTGCGCCGGCCCCACCGATGACGCGCCGACGCATGACGCGGTCACGATGAGCACGAACAACAGCGCCGCCAGTATGCCGATGACGAGCAGCCTTCTCCGCGTTACCCGCTGAAACGTCGCGAGTGCGGGCGCCGGGCTGTCGGGAGCTCCGGGGACCTCGCCCCTACCGCGTATACGCATAGATTCCCGCGCGGCTCTCTCCGGGCCAGTACGTGTCGAACACCTCGGCAAGCAGGGCGTCGGGGTCGACGTCCGAGAAGCGCTCGGGGTATGCCTCGCGCGCGATGTAGAGAGGCGCGAGCATGAAGCCGAGGGGGTTGGTGGTGATGGCCGTGTCCAGGATGATGATGCGCCCGTCGCGCACGGCGTCGATGCTGCCCCAGCCAGGCCGGCTTGCTAGGCTGTCGTACAGCGCCTCGACGTTGGCGGCGTCGGAGACGCCCGGTCCCGTCGCGCCTTTGAGCGCCGAGCTCTCGCGGACGATGAGCTGCGGGTTTGCCGCGATGACCCACTCGTCGCTCACCTTGGGGTGGCCGGCCTTCTCGCTGCCGGCGAGGTTCGCGACGCCGGCCATCGCCATGATCTGGTCGCCGCCGGAGCCTGCACCGACTGACTTGTAGTCTGCGTAGATCTCCCAGTAGGTACGCAGCGGCTCGAGCCCCTGCGTTCGGCGCGCTACGTAGTTCTGGACGGCCTCCATCTGCGCGATGAACGCCCCGGCAAACTCCTGCGTCTGGAGCACGTTGCCGAGGAACTCGAGCTCGGCGCGGCAAGTGTCCGGCTTGTAGAGGTCGAGGCGCGCGATGGGAATGCCGGCGCCCTCGATCTGGCTGGCGATGCCCTCGTCCAGGCGCTTTGAGTAGGCGATGACGAGGTCGGGGCGCTCCTCGATGATGGCCTCGACGTTGGGCTTCGAGAGGTCGCCGAAGCTGGGGACGTCAGGCGTCGACGGGTCAAGCGTCGTGGTGTCGTTGACGCCGACGACGCTGGAGGCCTTGCCGAACGCGCAGATCATGTCGTAGACGTTGTTGTTGAGGCAGATGATGCGCTCTGCCGCGACGGGCATGGTAAAGGCGGTGCCGGCGGCGTCGAGGATGGTGTCGCCGGGGACCGCGATGACGGGCGTGCTTGAGGCGGCAGCCTGCGCGAGGTCGAGCGGAGCGTCGGTGCTTGCAAGGCTGTCCGCCTGCGAAGAAGAGGCCGCCGACGCCGCAAATGCGGGAAGGGCTGTCCCGGCCATGAGGGCGCCCGCTGCCGTGAGCATCGCTCCCGCAAACGAGCGCCGCGAGCAGGAGGGTGCCGGCTCTGAGATGCATGTACGCCCTGGGATGCAGCCCGAAGCTGAGGTGTCGATGCGATCGGGTGTAGGCATGGGGCCTCCCTGGGTGATGGCGCGCAAGCGCTGCTGGGTGGCCCGCTGCAGGGCCAAAGCTCCCCCATCATACCCCGATGGCCCTGCGCCTATGGGTGGCTCCCGAATGCGTGCGGCGAGCCACCATGCAATGAACGGGGCAGACGGGCGCGGGTTGCCGAGAGGGCGAGGAGATCTGCAAGCTTCCCCGCCCATCTCGCGTAAGCCCCGGCGCTGCCGCAACCCAGGCTACCGCAGGCGGCGCCCCTTGGAAAAGGCGGCGTCTCCCACGATGTAGTCGCCGGTGATGGCGGGCGCGGGAAGCTCGCTGAGGCTGACGCCCTGGCGGGTGACGCGCGCGAGTGCCATACCGCCGTTCTGCTCGACGAGGTAGGGAACGCCGTTGCGGCGCAGCTCCTTGGACTCGCGCAGGCTTTCAGCGATGGCGGCCGGGACAAGGGGCAGGTTGGTGGTCACGAACAGCAAGAAGTCGATCCACCATCCGCCGCGGTCGTGGGCAACGGCCTCGTCGGTGTAGGCCTCGTGGGCGCGCCAGATGGCGGTCGCCTCGGGAACAGCGCGCAACACGGCCTCGTCGGCTTTCGAAGGACGGCCACCATCCGCAGTGCGGGAATCTGGGTTGTCTGCCATGAACTCGTCACGCCCCTTTTGAACGAACCCGTTGCTGGGGTTGCGCGCTGCCTGCGTTGAAAGGGGCGCTGCCGCGCGCTCCCAGCCAGAAACGGCGAATATTCTAGCATGTCACCATGCAACAGGCAGGTGCTGCCCCAGCCCATCCCCGGCCGCCCATTACCAATAAGCAAGCATATCGGACGCTCTTACTTATACAAATCGCCCAATCGTATAAATAAGGAAGCCACCTAAGCGTCTCTATTGATACTTTCGGCCCTCGGTCCTACTCGCTTCCTATGCCCAACATGCTGCAAGCACGTTCTGTCAGCGCGAACCTGAGAGGCCTCTCGCTCGTTACCGCGATGAGCCCTCGTGCCTCCAGTTCGCGCGTGTACTTGCGCGTCATCTGGGTTCCCCTTCCGATGTAGGTTGCAATCTCTGCGAGCGCCACATCAGGGAACGCCCCAAACAGGTGATATTGCGCCAGCTGGTACAGCATCTCAAGTTCTTGCCGGTGTGCTCGGCCCTGGCCTGCCAACCCGTCAAGGTGTTTTGCAACGGTGTTGATTTGGGCGAGCTTGAGCCCGAGGTCGTCAATGATGCTCTCTTGGGCGGCCTGGACGTACTCGAGCATGTCGATGACAAACATGGTGAGCTCGCCGTGGTTGAGTTTTGCTTCTGCCTCGCGAAACGACCGGTAGTACCGGCTTCGATTCTCGGCGATAGTACGGGAGAGCGACAGCGTTGTCAGGAGCGAGAGCGACCTGCTGAGGTAGAGCGCAAGCAAATAGCGCCCCGTGCGCCCATTGCCATCGTAAAACGGGTGAATGCACTCGAATATGAAGTGCGAGAGTATGGCGCTGTACGTTTTGGGAATGTCGTCGGAATTTGCCAAGCCTATCATGCGCTGGATCCCGTCGATGATTTTGCTCTCCGGGCTGAAGCCCGTGTGGATGACGCGAGAGCCGGCCCCTATGACGTCGACGCCTCCCGCTCTGAACAGAATCCCGTCTGGTTCGTTGCCGCGCAGGTCTTCGCCGAGCATGATGCGGTCATAGATTGTCCTGATGTCTTTAGGACTGGCGGGAACAACGTGGCTTTGATCGCTGAGCTCGAGGTAGAGCCGGGCAAGCTCGCGGAATCGCTTGGTTTTGAGGGCTTCTTTGGGGCCTGAGGACTTGGCGGGGCTGGATGTGGGGGTTACCTCTTCGAGCAGGTCGCTGATCTGCCTCCGCGTGCTGTGAATTCCCTCGAGCTCGTTGGTACAGACGACTTCGTCGATGACGAGGCTGCGGATGAGCGCCCCTTGCGCGATGTGGGGCAAGGCGTTGAGGGCCTGCGAGACGCGCCGCTCGAGCTGAAGGACATGCTCGTTGAGAACGGAGAGCTCGCGTGGGGTGGCGAGGAAGAGCTCTCCCTGGGGAAGTACGATCCCCGTGCGAAACGTGGACTCTGCAGCGAGCCGCAGCTGGGCCATCTGGGTATTCTGCGTGAAGCGGTCGGGGGACGCGTCCTTGTGGAAGAGCTTTTCAAGGGATGCGTAGGGCATGGGAACCTCCGCAGGTGACTCGGGGGCATTACCAGTAGCTCGATAGTACCAATTATCGCCTCGATCTGACCTCTCTATTTATATAAATCGGCCAATCATATAAATAAGAGAGACAAAGACTCTGGCCTATTGCCAATGTGGACAGAACCGTACCGAGTGCCTGCCATGCGTGTGCTCAGGCCTCCCCGTTGGTGCAAAATCTTTCCCATAAGCCTCAGATGTGGCTTTTCGTTGTCGAGTGAACCCATGGCCGTCTGCGCGCTACCTACAGAAAAAGACGGGAGGTGGGCCGGGCGTATGGGGCTGGCGAGGGCGATACGAGAGAAGCTTGCGCGCTCTGATGAGGACGCATGGGCCCGAGGGCTTCTGGGGCGAGTCGCGGGCGGCGACGAGGACGCGTTCGAGGCCCTTTATGCTCGCTACGCCCAGCCGGTGCTTGCGTTCGTGGTGACGCGCTGCCCCGATCGGGGGCTTGCCGAGGAGGTTGCGGCAGACACATGGCTCGGTTGCTGGCGCTCGGCGCGGGCTTTTCGGGGGGACAGCCGCGTGCTTACGTGGCTGCTGGGGATTGCACGCCGACAACTCTACGTGCGCGTGCGAGGCGTTCGAATGGTGATTGAACCGTTAGACACCGGATCGGGGGACCCGACGGCAGCCGACGAGTTGGGGCTTGGCGCGGAAGACGGGCCCGCCGAGCTGGGGGATCCCGAGTCTCTGGTTTTGGCTGCTGCGGGCGCAAGGGAGCTGGATGCTGCCGTTGCCTGTTTGACGCCTGACCTGCGCGAAGTCGTGACGCTTGCCTGGCTCCATGACCTTCCGTACGAGGAGATTGCGCGTGTTGTTGGCGTTCCGGTCGGCACGGTGAAGAGCCGCGTTTTCCGCGCCCGTCGCCTGCTGCGAGAGCGGCTGAGAGGGTCGGAGGAGGATCACCATGAAAACTGACGAAGGGGCTCCCGGAGATGTCGTGCTGCGGGAGGTCCTAGCGCGCGCCGAAGCGGAGCGGGCTGGCGAGGTACCTTCGTTCGAGCAGGTGAAAGCCCATATCGCAAGGCAGGCCGAGCCGATGGCGGGGCGCCGGTGGACTTTCGTGCACAGCGCGCGACTTGCGGGGGCGCTCGCCCTCGCCCAGCTGAGGGTCGTGCCAGGCCTCGTCGCACCGGTTATGGTGGTCATGGCCGTTGCGGCTGTGCTGGCGGCTCTCTTCGCTGCCGGGGTGCCGGGCAGTTCGGGCGGCGCATCGGCGTCTCGTGATCTCTTCGCTACCGTCCTGCTTGCGGGGGTTGCCCTGACGGTAACGATGGCCGTCGGGCACGTCGAGCACGATGCGGTGAGCTTGGCAACGCCGCTCGGGCCCCAGGTGGTGACGCTGACGCGCCTCGCCCTCGTGCTGGCTCTCGATGTGGCGTCGGGTTTTGTGGCGTCGGTGGTTCTGGGGTCTCTCGGGCAGGGTGATGTCCCGGCGGTGTTGATGGGGTGGCTGCCCCCGCTTGCGCTCGTCGCGGGGTTTGCGTCCCTTGTAGCAATATGGATGGCGCCGTGGGCGGGCGCTACCTGCGGTTTTGTACTTACCCTGCTGGTGAGCCCCGCTGTGGCTGATCTTTTTGGCCCTGCGTGGGGCGTTTGGTTTGCTGGTGCCGCCGCGAGCTTTTGGGGGATGCTCGGGCCGGTTGGCATGGTCACGCTCGGGGTTGCCATGCTCGCGTTGACGGTCGCGACGTCTCGGCGCGCCCTGCTCATGCGTGAGGCCTGGGCGGAATAGGGCCCGGCTGGATCTAGCGGGCGTGATGGGCTTGCGACTGGCCTCGCCTACTTGCGAATTTTCCTCATCTGTGAACCGTCGCGTTCGCTTGCGCTACCTACCAGGTGAAATGGGCCGTTTGAACATCGGAGGGGGCTGATGCCATGGGGGCTCAACAGTTCGAGGAGCGTTCTGTGCCAAACGAGACGGGGACGATCGCCCCGCCGCCTCTTTCCGGGCAATCGCGGGGCTCGCGCCCGTCTGTGCCGACGCTGACGAGCGCGTACCGACATGTTTCGCCGTGGCTACTCCTGCGGGCACAGGCTCGTCGGTTCGGCGCCCTGCCTTTGCTGGGCCTGCCCGCTGCGGCCGCTCTCATGGCGGCGCTCGGCCTGTGGGGTCACACGGCGCTGGCACAGGAGGAGGCGTTCCTGCTGACAGCGGCGCTCGGCCAGCTTTTCCTTATCTCGTGCGGCGTTTTCGCGGCGTCCTTGCTTGCGGGCGACGCGCTGGGGGAGCTGCACGAAAGCACGCCAGCGGGGTTTCGGGCAACCCAGCTCGCTCGTCTGGTGCTCGTTGTGATGGCGACGATCCTGGGAGGCATTCTCTTGTATGTGCCTCTGAGCTGGGATGGGGCTCTGCCTTTCGGAGGCGAGTGGGCGACCATTCTCGTCGAGCCTCTCGGGTCGGCGCTCATCGTGTGCCTTGTCGCGTTCTGCGTCGCGACGTTTTCGGGCTCGACGCAGGCCGCAGTGCTCGCCTCGTTGAGCATGTGGTTCTTTCTCGCTCTGTTCTGGGATCCCAATATTGTCGGCGGTCTGGCGCTCAGGCGTGGCCTTCCACTGGCCGTGATGCTGCTCGTTGCAGCCTGGGCAATCCGGTGCCTGGGGAAGTCCGAGCGCACCATCGAAATGGCGCTGAGAGCGGAGGCCGAATGATGGGGGCTGCCAAGCGTTTTGCCCAGCTGGCCCTTACGCACGTGCGGGTGGCGGCACGTCGTCGGGCACTGTGGAAGGCCATCGTCCCGATCACGCTGCTCGTTACCTTGCCAGCGATATCTTCGCCGATGGAGACCTCGGGGATCGCCGGCAAGCTGGTCACCTTGGGCCAGATGTTCGTGATGCTGGGCACTCTGGTCTATGCGGCGTCGTTTACCGACCTGTTTACGTCGGCTCATCGGCGCGGGCTTGGCGAGGTGGAGTCGGCTTGCCCCAACGGTGGCTTTGCGTTGGCAGCGGCGCGCCTGGTCGGGTCGTTTTCCGTCGCCATCGTGCCGCCGACGGCTGCGCTGCTGCTCATGGGTATCGTCCAAGCATTGCAGGGCAATGCGATGGCGCCGCTGCATGCCCTCGCTGTTGCGGCGACCATCGTCGCTCCGGCGGTGCTGTTATCTGTCGCTATCTCCGGACTGGCCGGCACGCTGCTGCCACGGTCGGTCGCGCGCGTCGCGGCGCTCGTCGTGTGGTGCTTCGTGGTGTTTACGACGCCGGCCATGCATGTGCCGACGCTCAACGGCAGCGTGCTGACGCTGATGGGCGATGCGGTTGCAGCGGGATTCTTTGGCGCGGATCCGGGCACGAGCCCGGTGGGACCGCTCGCCTTTGACGGAAGCGTGGCCAGTGCAGTCGTCTCGCTGGCATGGCAGGGGCTGCTCATCTCGGCTCTCGTGGCGTTGGGGACGCTTGCTGCGCGCCGCCGCTCGCGACGCCGTGGGTAATGCCCCACGTCCTTGGATTTGCCCGCATCCCTGTTTTCTTTTCGTGCAGAAAGGAGCCTGGCCTCCTATGTTTATCTCCATTGATCATGTGAGTAAGGATTTCCGAGACAAGCCGCGTGCTCTCAACGACGTTACCGTTGACCTTCCCTCCGGCATGATCGGCCTGGTGGGACCCAACGGTGCCGGCAAGACGACGCTCTTGCGCATCCTGTGCGGGATCGTGGCCCCGACGCGCGGGCACGTGCTCGTGGATGGAGCCGACATCTCTGCCGCTCGGTCTCGTCGTGCTCTCAAGCGCAGCCTGGGCTACTTGCCGCAGGACATCTCGCCCTACCCCAACCTCACGCCGCTTGAGTTCCTTGACTACATGGGTGTGCTCAAGGGCATGGATAACTCTCGCGAGCGTCGCCGCCAAGCTGCCGAGTTACTGGAGCGCGTGGGTTTGGCTGACGCGGCACACGCGCGCCTCGGTGGGTTTTCCGGTGGCATGCGCCGGCGCGTTGGCATTGCCCAGGCGCTTATGGGAGACCCGCAGCTCATCATCGTCGACGAGCCGACGGCCGGCCTCGATCCCGCCGAGCGCATGCGCTTTCGCATCATGCTTGCGAGCCTGGGGCGCGACCGCACGGTCATCCTTTCGACGCACATTCTCGACGATGTGGCGCAGACGTGTCCCTGGACGTTCATGCTGCAGGCGGGGGGTGTGCGCTATGCCGGCCCGACGATGGATCTCGAGCGGGAGGCACGCGGCCGTACATGGCTGACCCCGCCGCTCATGACGCCGCCGCCCGATGGGGGCGTGCTCGTGAATGCGATTTCCGACGCCGGGGGAACGCGGTACCGGCTCGTGAGCGACGCGCGCCCGGACGGTGCCGAGCCCGTGGAGCCGACGCTTGAGGACGGCTACATGGCGCTGCTTTCCCTTGAGCCAAGGGCGGCAGTCCGATAGGCGCTCGGCACGTCGGGATTTCTGGACGGTTCTTTGTCGCGCGGCTCATTCCCTTGCGTGGGGGTGGGCCGCGCGTTTTCGTGTCGAGGCCGGATTCTGCTTGGCGCCTCGGGGTCGACCCCGCCTCGGCGCCGCCTTGAGACTTTCTTGAGCAGTGCCCCCTATCGTGGTGATGCGGTCGCCGAGGTTGGTGCCGGTCGCCGCTAACGCTTCTGTCACCTGGGGATGACGGTTGCGCAACAGATGCTCTTTTACACGGCCCGATGGAGAAGAATGAGGGTGGCGAGGGGGCAAAACTCCGCCCGGCCCTCTCGCCACTTACCCGCTAGGAGGTGCATTATGTCTGTCCCAATAGCCGCTACGATTTCCGCGCCCGTGTCCGACAAGGGGGTGCCCACGCCTGCCGACCCCCGGCTGGGCGGTATCCCCGGCCCCGAGCGCTGCGCGTTCCTGCGTGCCCTTGGGGCCATCCGTGACGGCGCGTTGAGCCTCGTGGCCACGACGGTGCTTATCCTGGGTGCTGCCTGGCTGCTCCGCAGGGCGTGATGTGCCTGTGGGTACGGACTTTACGCTGAGCTTGGGTTTCCTCTCGGGGTATAGCCGGCAGTTCGCTGTCGCTCTGAGCATGTGGCCGCTTGCGTCGATGTTCTTGACGCTGCCGCTACTCGCGTTTCTCTACCACCGCGACGGCAGGCTGCGTTTCTGGTCCGCCGTCGGCGCGTATCTGTGCGTGCTGTACGGCCTGTCTCTCGTGTGCTTCACGCTGTATCCGCTGCCGACGGGGGACTCGGGCCTCGGCATCACGTACGGCGCGCCGGTGCAGCTCGATCCGCTCGCGTTCGTTGGGGACCTGCGTCGGGATGGCTTGCGCGCCGCGCTTCAGATCGCGTTTAACGTCGTGTTCTTTGTGCCGCTCGGGTTCATCGCGGGGCGTGCCCTGCGTCTGAGCCTGCCCTGGGCCCTGGTCATCGGCTTCGCGGTGTCGCTGCTCATTGAGGTTGCGCAGCTCACGGGCCTGTTCTTTCTCTATCCGTACGCCTACCGCACGTTCGATGTCGACGACCTCGTCTGGAACACGTCGGGGGCGCTTATCGGTTGGGGGTGCGCGGCGCTTTCGAAGCGCTTGCTGCCGAGCGCGATCGCCGGGGTGCCCGCCGACACGACGCGGCCGGGCTTCGTGCGCCGCTGCGTGGCATTCTGCCTCGACATGGCGCTGATGACGACGCTGGTTCTTGTTCTGTGCGCAGGCCTGCAGGTCGTGATCGTGTTGGGCCTGCGGGTCCCCGCCGAGGCGCTCTATGCTGAAGCCTCGTGGGCGGTTGGCGTTGCTGTGGCGGTGTTCCTGCTGTTCGAGGGCATTCTGCCGTGGATGCGCGGTGGCCAGACGCTCGGCGGCGACTTCGTACGCATGACGTTCGAGACGTGCGAGCGACACGGGGTGCGACGGCTCGTGTTCTACGCAGCCAGGCTGGCAACCATCGCGCTGGCCGTCGGCTTCCCTCCGATTGTGGTGCCCATTCTCGCGGTGTTCTACTTCGCCGTCCGCTGTATGCCCTACGACTACATCTAGGGGGGGCGGTGGGCTCGGTTTCGGGGCACTCGCTTGCGTGGCGTTCCGGCAGATTGCCGATCTAGCACAATAAAGTGCTCAAGTGCACATCTCTTGGACGTGTCGTGTCCAAGGTGACCCTCGAGTGCAGGTTTCTTGGGGATGGGCGGCGCGTACTGCGTCCGATGGGACGAGCAGCCCAGCTCACCACCTGCGGTTTTTTTCGGGCAAAGCGCCGACCGTGCCTCCTAGGCGCCTCAATCGACGGAAGAAACCTTCACTCGACGGCCATTTTGCGCACAGGCATCCAAAGAATCATGCACTTGAGGCCGTTCTTGTACGCAACCCGTGCTGCCCGACTATCTGGGCGCCTCCCCGAACGTCTTTAGCACTTCTTTATGGCTGCCTCCGATGATGGGATACGTGGCGGACGCCGGGATGTGTTTCTCGGGCGTCTTGCTCAGATCTCAGCTGGCGCCTCGCGGCGTCTTCGTGCCACCCCAATCGGAAAGGAGCCCCTGCATGGGATACCTGCTCGAAACGCGCGGCCTCACGAAATGCTTCGGTCGCGGGGCCAACGCGCAAACGGCTGTTGACAGCGTGAGTCTGCACGTAGGCGAAGGCCAGGTCTACGGCCTGCTCGGCCCCAACGGCGCCGGCAAGTCCGCGGCGCTCAAGATGGTCTCCGGCATGCTGTACCCAACGGATGGCCAGATCCTCTTCGACGGCCATCCTTGGTCGCGTGCCGACCTCTACCAGATCGGCTCACTCATCGAGGCACCGGCGCTCTATCCCAACCTGACGGCCTTCGAGAACCTGCGCGTGCGCACGACGCTGCTCGGCCTGCCCGAGTCGCGGATCGGCGAGGTTCTCGCGGCCGTTGGTCTCACCGGCACGGGCAAGAAGCGAGTGGGGCAGTTCTCGCTGGGCATGAAGCAGCGTCTCGGCATCGCACTGGCGTTGCTGGCCAGCCCGCGCCTGCTCATCCTCGACGAGCCGGCGAACGGCCTCGACCCCATCGGCATCGAGGAGCTGCGCGGGCTCATCCGGTCGTTTCCGGCCCGAGACGCCACCGTCATCGTGGGTGGCGCGCACCGATGGCCGCCGCGGGGGGAGTAGGGCCTCGCTCTGGCACTGCCCCCGCCCGGGCTCACCGGCGGCGCAGGACCTTCTCCATCGAGCGCCCCTTCGCTAGCTCGTCGACGAGCTTGTCGAGCCGGCGGATCTCTCGCATGAGTGGCTCCTCCACCTCTTCGACGCGCACGCCGCACACCACGCCCGTCACGAGCTCGCGGTCCGGGTTGGGCGCGGGCGCCTGCTCGAAGAATGCCCCGTAGGTTGCGGACGGATCGGCAAGTAAGGTGTCGAGCTGCTCCTGGCTGTATCCGGTGAGCCACCGCGTTACCTCGTCGACCTCGGCTCTCGTGCGGCCCTTACGCTCTGCTTTTGCGACGAGCAGGCCGTACACCTTGGCAAGATTCATCTGGTAGACGCGCTCGTTTGACATGGGGCCTCGGCTCCTCCGGTTTCTTGGGCAACGAGTGGAGCACGCCGCCCAGTGGGCTTGCTGGGTGCTGTTGTACCATGCGTGACGATCTGTCGCACAAGACGGGAGCCCCGTGCGGTGGCTATGCAGGATGAAAAGGCGATCAGAGGTGGCGCGCGTTCTTGCGGTCGATGACGGCCAAGCGATCCTCGACGTGCTCGGGCACGTCCTGCGCCGGGCCGGCCACGACGTCCTTAGGGCGAGATTGATGCGACGCGCGAGCCTCGATAGCCTCTCGCGGGCTCCGCTCTGCGGGAAGGCCGGCCATCCACGGCCAGAAAGCCTGCTCGTGTATGGGCTCCTCTGCCCCAGGGGGCGCCCTCGGGCCGCGTGGGCGCCAAAAACCGCAGGTGGGCTCTGGGCTCGGAGGCGTCGATCCGGATGCGGCCATGCACGCCGCGCATTCCTGTCCAGAAATCGCGTCTCTCGCTACAAAGATGCCCCGCCGACGCCGATGTGCGCGCCGACGGGGCATCCGCATCTCCGTATTTGCCGTGCGTCGCGGCTTGCTTGGCCGCCCGGCCGCGCGCCGCTTACTGCGCGAACATGCTCTTCCGCATGAACTCGGCTTTCACCGTGCGCAGCATGAGGTCGGTGTCGTCGAGGCCGAGGTGCTTCTCGTTGTCCTCCGTCGACAGCGTGCCGCGGCGGCGCGCCCAGTTCTCCAGGCTCGCGGGGCTGGACTCGCGCGGCAGCGTGGCGACCTCGCCGTCGAGTCGGCGGCAGACGTCGCGCGTGTCGATCGGGACGATCTTGCCGGCCTTGCGGGCCTCGGCGTACCCGTCGAGGTGCAGCGTGAACCACGAGTCCTCGAACGCCGCGTTGTGCGCCATGTACGGATAGGTTTGCATGAGCTTGAGCAACGTCTTCTGCAGCTCGCGATCCTCGCGAAACGGCGTGTGCCCCGCCACCATGTCCCACGTGATGTGGTGGATGCGCTCCAGTGGCACGCCCGTCTCGGCGTACATGTCGGGGATGCCGGGGTAGACGGCCTGGGCGTCACGCGGCTCGCCGTCAGTCGTCAGGTCCATGAGCTCCCAGCCGACGTTCACGATGTACCCGCGGTCGGGGTCGCGGCTCGTCGTCTCGATGTCGATGCCGAGCACGGTGCCCTTGATGGGCTTGGCGACGTAGGACGAGGCCAGGTTGTTGCGGTCGCCGCGGATCTCGCGGACGACGGCGCTCTTCTTGCGGCCCTGCAGCGCGGCGACTCCCTGGCACAGGTCGTCGTCGGTCAGGCTGCGCTCCAGGTTGCGGCCCTGCAGGTTGGCCAGGCGCTTCTCACCGATCTCGTCGCACAGGGCGCGGTTGCGGTCGGCGAGCTCGCGCACGATGACGAAGGGGAACTCGGGGTACTTCTTGCCGTCCTTGTCGACACCCTTGAAGAAGGCGTCGCGCAGAAGCTCGATGGCCTCCTCGTTCTTCTGGCGCTCCGAATCCATCACCTGGTAGCCGCTACCGTAGATGAGCTCGGGAAACGCGAACGCGTTGGCGTGTTCGAGAGCCTGGGACAGATTCATGGCGAAGGGGCCTCCTCGTGTAGCGCCCGCAGCGGGCGTGTGGCTTGCCTGTGGGTCCGGACGGGCGTCCGGTGGCGCGGCCAAAAGCGAGGCGCGCTGCCCCGTGGTCGCTATTGCAAGAGAAACCACAGGTAGATAGCGTCGTTTTGCCCGCGCTGCGCAGGTGAGCCAAAATGGACGGTTAACGTGTGCTCGTGGCCCCATGATAGGAAGCCACGGCATACTGGCATTGCCACGCGCCCGGCCTCCCACGCGAAACCCACAAGCCCTGTGCGCGCCCTGCCAGAAGGGAGCTTTTGCTCAGAGACTCACTTGCAAAAGGCTGCATAAAACTGTTCCAAAATACACTCTTGACCGCCGGTGCCTTGCCGCGTAATCTACCGCGCAATCGCACAGCACCTCCACAGGCTATGACCGAGGGCCAGTACGGCGGATGCCGCGCTCACAGAGAGCTGCCGGTTGCTGAGAGGCGCGAGTCGCGCGCCGCCCGAATACACCTCGAGAGCTGCGCACCAAACGGAAGGGGACGGCCCGGCCGACCCTCTCAGTAGGCTGCGCCGGGTGCGCCCGTCAGCGCGCATGGGCTTTCCGGCCAAGGGGCAAGCGCGGGTGACGCTCCGGTTTGGGCAGTCCACAAGGCCGGGGTCGCGAGGCCCTGGCAAACGAAGGTGGTACCGCGGGTTTCTCTCATCCTCATGAAGGCCCGCCCTTCGACGCATCGTCGGAAGGGCGGGCCTTTTGCGTTTGCATCCGCAGCCGCCAGGGCCCCCTCTTCCGCACCGTCCGCACGCGAAAGGGAGTGGGTCCAGTGGTCGTCAAGGTTCTCATGCTCGTCGTGTTCGTTGCGCTGTGTGTCGGCATCGGCCTGTGGTGTCGCGGGCACGCGCACAGCGTCAGCGGCTTCGTGCTCGGCGGGCGCTCCGTCGGCCCGTGGCTGTCGGCGTTCGCCTACGGCACGTCGTACTTCTCGGCCGTCATCTTCATCGGCTACGCGGGCCAGTTCGGCTGGAAGTTCGGCCTGTCGTCCACGTGGATCGGCATCGGCAACGCCATCATCGGCAGCCTGCTTGCCTGGGTTGTGCTCGGCTCGCGCACGCGCCGCATGACGCAGGGGCTCGGCTCGCAGACGATGCCCGAGTTCTTCGGCATGCGCTTCGACAGCCGCGGCCTGCGCCTTGCCTCCGCTGCCATCATCTTCGTGTTCCTCGTGCCATACACCGCCAGCGTCTACAACGGCCTCTCGCGCCTGTTCGAGATGGCGTTCGGCCTGCCCTACGAGGCGTGCATCATCGGCATGGCGGTCGTGACCTGCATCTACGTCGTGCTGGGCGGCTACATGGCCACCGTGGTCAACGACGCGTTCCAGGGCGTCATCATGCTGGTGACCATCACGGCCGTCGTCGTGTGCGTGCTGGCGGCAAACGGCGGCCTCGCCGCGTCCGTCACGGAGCTCGCACAGGTCTCCGACGCCTCTGCCGGCGTTGCGCAGGGCTCGCTGACGTCGCTGCTCGGGCCCGACGCCTTCAGCCTCATGACCGTCATCGTGCTGACGTCGCTCGGCACGTGGGGCCTGCCGCAGATGGTACAGAAGTTCTACGCCATCCGCGACGACGGCGCCGTGCGTCGCGGCACGATCATCTCGACGCTGTTTGCCCTCGTCGTGGCCGGCGGCAGCTACTTCCTCGGCGGCTTCGGGCGCCTGTACGCCGACGAGGTGACGATGGGCGCCAACGGCGTGCCCGTCTACGACTCCATCGTCCCCACGATGCTCTCCACGCTGCCTGACCTGCTCGTGGGCCTCGTCGTCGTGCTCGTGCTGTCCGCCTCGATGAGCACGCTGTCGTCGCTCGTGCTTACGAGCTCCTCGACGCTCACGCTCGACTTCCTCGCCAACACGTGCGTCAAGAACATGGACGAGAAGCGCTCGCTCGGCTGGATGCGCGGGCTGCTCGTCGTGTTCGTCGCGCTGTCGGCCGTCATCGCGCTCGTGCAGTACAACTCCTCGATCACGTTCATCGCCCAGCTCATGGGCATCAGCTGGGGTGCCCTGGCCGGCGCCTTCCTCGCGCCGTTCCTCTACGGGCTGTACTGGCGCGGCGCCACAGCGGCCGGCTGCTGGGCGAGCTTCGTCTTTGGCGTGGGCTTTACGGTGGCGAACATGATCTGGGGCTTCGCGGGGTCGTCCATTGTGGCGGGCGCCATCGCGATGCTGGCGGGCCTCGTCATCGTGCCGGTCGTGAGCCTGCTGACGCGCAAGCCCTCGGCCGAGGTCATCGAGCGTTCGTTTGCGCCGTTCTCGAAGTAGGGGGCACTCCAAGAGAACGCTGCGGCACGCAGAAGGCGGGCGCGGGGAGCTTCGCAGCTTCCCGCGCCCGCCTTCGTTTGAACGCTAGATCGCCCTTGTTACCCGCGCTTAGCCATCGACTGATACAGCGGGTAGAGCGGCGTGCCCAGGCCGCTGCCGCCGGCGAGCTCCAGCACGGCGCCCGTCATGTAGGCGCTCATGTCGCTGGCGAGGAAGAGCACGGCGTTGGCGATGTCCTCCGGCTCGCCGAGACGGCCGAGCGGCACGGTCGACAGGAACGCCTTGGTGAACTCCTCGCTCATGTTGTTCTTGACGGCGTCGGTCGCCACGGCACCCGGCGCGACGGCGTTGGCGCGCACGCCCTGGCGCGCGTACTGGATGGCCGTGTCCTTCGTGATGCGGATGATGGCCGCCTTTGCCAGACCGTAGCTCTCGCGGGCCAGGTCGGGGTAGATGCCGCCCGTCGACGCGATGTTCACGATGGCGAGGCCGCCCTTGTCGCGCATGGCGTTCACGGCGGTCTGCGTGGAGTCCCACACGCTGCGCACGTCGTCCATGACGATCTCCTGCATGACGTCGAACGGCGTGTTGGCGATGTCGTGGTCGCGCGTCACGTCCGTGGAGCCGTAGTTGTTGACGAGGATGTCGATGCGTCCCTCCGCCTCGACGATCTCGCGCACAAAGCCGGCGTACGTGCTCTTGTCGGCGGCGTCAAAGCGCACGTAGGCGGCCCGCCCACCCGCGGCGACGATCTGGTCGATGACGCCCTGCGCGCGCTCGGCGTTGCGGGCGGCCACGTAGACCTTCGCACCCTCGGCGGCGAGCTTCTGGGCGCAGGCCAGCCCGATGCCGCGCGTGGAGGCGGTGACGGCGGCGATCTTTTCCTCGACGAGTCCCATGGCGTGTCTCCCTTCTGGGCGGGGCGTCTTGCGGTGCTGAGGGCGACGCCCGCAGTTGCAACGGATGCCGAGCGTATGCCCGAGGTGCGCCCCTCGAGACCTCCTCCACGGGAACAGCGTCGGCACGCTCGGCGGGCGGCGGTGTTTCTGGCGCCAGGCGGGAAGGCGATGGGGGCTCCGGAGCCGGGGTGAACCTCTCGCTGTCTCACGGCATGTTCCTGACGGATTCTTGTGGGTTCGCAGATGCGTGGGATGCGCCACATTGGGTAGCATGGTGGTAAACAACTGCATTGAACAAGGGAGATGCCGTGGACACACAGTCCGTGCCCGAGAGCCCTGTTGCGCCGCAGTCCAGCGCGCGCCGCGGGCCCGTTCAGCCAGCCAACAAGCTCGACCAGCGCATCACGCGTGTCTGGCGCATTCACGAGGGCATCGCTTTGGTCGTTATTGCGCTCATCGCGGCCTGCGTCGTGGGCGGCATGTACGTGGGCGGCGTGTTTGCGTCCAACTTCGCCGTGGCGTTCTGGGTGAGCTTCGTGGCCATTGCTGTCACGCTTGCCCAGCTCATCGAGTTTGCCGTCGTGCCCTCGATTCGCTACGCCCGCTGGCGCTACGAGGTCACGAACACCGACGTCGTGCTCAAGCACGGCATCGTCGTCGTGAAGACCGTCGTCATCCCGCTCGTGCGCGTGCAGCACGTCGAGACGAAGCAGGGCCCCATCCTCAAGGGTTGCGGCCTTTCGAGCGTGACGATCTCGACGGCCGGCGACAGCTTCGAGATCCCCGGCTTGGGCTCGTCCGAGGCTGAGCGCCTGCGCGACCAGGTGGCCGTGCTCGCGCGCATCGCTCAGGAGGACGTGTAACCATGGCCGACTCAACGCTGCGCCCTGATCAGCAGGGTGCCCCTGACGGCCGGACTGCGAGCCCTGATCGGCCTGCCGTTGGCGGCGCCCCCGTCCCGCCCGCCGGGTTTGCGCCCTCGCCTGTTGCGGGCGCCCCAGCTTCCGCCGGCGAGGCGACGCCAACCGCGCGTCCTGAGCGACCCGTTCCTGCGGGTGCTCCCATTGCTCCCGATGCGCGCCGGCCCGAGGACGACGCTCCGCGCTCGGCGTTCGAGACGGCTCGTGCGGCTGTCGAGAGTATTCCTGGCCTGGGCGACATCAACGTCAGCCAGCTTGACGCCATCGCGCCTGGCCCGCATCGCGCTTCCCCGCTCTCGTTTATCCCGACGAGCTTCAAGATCATTCCTTCGTTCCTCGCCATCATCGTCGTGTGGGTGTTCCAGCTGCCAAAGGCGTTCGAGAAGTCCGGCGGCGCCATGGTGCCGCTGTTCCTCACGGTGCTCGTGATCGTGGCCCTGCTCGTGCTCGCCGCGATCATCGCGCTCGTCTCGTGGCGCATCCACACGTGGGAGCTTGAAGACGACGCCCTGGTGCTGCGCAAGAAGTTCGTCACGAGTACGGAAAAGCGCATCCCCTATCAGCGCGTTCACTCTATCGATCTCAACGCCGGCCTGTTCTCGCGCCTGCTCGGCCTCGTGGACGTCTCCGTGGACACGGGCACGGGCGTAGCCGACAAGATCGACGGCCTCAAGCGCTCCGACGCCGAGGTGCTCAAGCGCACGGTGTTTGCGCGCAAGGAGCTGCAGGGCAAGGCGGCCGTTGCGCGCGATGGGGTTCCCGCCCCTGCGGGCATGGGCGCACCCGTTGACAGTGCGGCTTCCGTCGAGCCCCAGCCCGTCGCGCCTGCGGCTCCCGATGACATCCTTACGTCGGATCACGTCGACCACGAGACGCGCCTCACGCGCCGGCAGTACGTGCTCGGCGCGCTCACGAGCCCCAACATCAACGGCCTCATCGTGTCGCTCGTCGGCTTCGTGGCCGGTCTGTTCAGCCTGCTCGACTACGCTGCCGACATATTCGGCGAGCAGGTCATCTACGGTCTGCTGGGTTCCGGCGTCGAGATCACCGTCGATTCGGCGGCTGACATGGCAAGTGGCATAGACCTGGGCCTCGTCGCTGTGATCGTTGGCGTGCTGCTGGTCGTGCTGCTCGTGGTGTGGGTCGCCTCAGCCGTGCTGTCGCTCATTAAGTGGGGCAACTTCGTCGCGCGCCGTCGCGGCGATCGCGTCGAGGTGTCGTGGGGCCTGCTGTCGCGCAGCACCCGCGCCGTCGAGCTCGGTCGCGTGCAATATATCAGCGTCGAACAGTCGCTCATCCGCCGCGCGACCGGCTATGCGCGCATCGTCGCGCATACGGTCAGTGTGAGCTCGGGGGAGGATGCCAGCTCTCTGGAGGCGGGCGTCGTCATCCACCCGTTCATCAAGCTTTCCGAGGTGGACGCCTGGCTCGCCGACATGCTGCCCGAGTTCTCCGGCATCGTCGGCGCGGCTCCCGACTTCGACCGCCTGCCGTTGCCGGCGCTGCGCCGCACGCTGCTGCATGGCCTGTATTGGGCGCTTGCGTGCGCGGTTCCTGCGGTGATCCCGACGATTCTACGCGCCACCGATGTGATGGTTGTCACGGGCAGCACGGCGTGGCTTGTGGATGCCGGCATCGCGACGCTCTGGGTACTGGCGGCGTTCGTGCTGGTGTGGGGCGAGTTCGTGCGCGTGCTGGCGTGGCGCCATCGCCGCATCGGCACGAGCGGGCGTCTGTTTGCGCTGCGTGACGGGGCCCTGGGCAGCACGATCAGCGCGACGCCGCGCACGAAGGTACAGGCGCTCAACGTGAGCCAGTCGCCGTTCCAGCGCGGTGCGGGCGTCGGTACGGTGCGCGTGAACACGGCCGGTGCGGGCGGCGACCTGCGCATGCGCGACGCGGGCACCAGCACGACCGACGGGCTGCTCGACTGGGCGCGACCGCGCTACCACAACGAGGAGCAGGTGGCCCGCGCCCTCACCGACGCCGGCCTGATGTAGGGACTTGCCGCCCGCCGACGCCACGCAGCTTCGGGGTGTCGGCAGGCTTCTTTTCGCGTGAGGCGTCCTGCCCACGCACCCACCGCGCTCCCCGCGAGTTAGCCGGAGCGGCCCGCGTGAACGTTCGCTGGCCGAGGTCGGGTCGCCCGGCGCCGTCTGACAGCGCGTCGCGCAGTTCGGGTATAGTGAGACGTACCTTGTTTCTCGTTCGTGCGCGCGTCACGCTCGCTCTCGGTCTGGGCGGCTTCCTTTTGAAGGAGCCTTCTCGATTCGAGGCGCACCTGATGCCACGCGCCAAAGGAGTCGATGCACGCGATGGCGGGTTCAACACCATCATCGGAGGGTGAGCCTCCGCACAGTACCACGGCCGCACCTGCGGTGACAGACGACGCCTCGTGCGGCGACTGTGCCTGCGTGGGCGGCGGCCCTCTCGACTCCGCGGCGCACCCCACGTGGGAGCAACGCCGCGCCGGCAGGCAGTACACCATCGGCGAAGAGATCGCCAACTCCATCTCACACGGCATCGGGGCGGGCCTCTCCATCGCGGCGCTCGTGCTGCTCATCGTGTTCGCCTGCACGCATGGCGGCGGCCTCAAGCTCGTCTCGGCGCTCATGTTCGGCATCGCGCTGCTGCTCGAGTACCTGTTTTCGACGCTGTACCACGCCATCCAGCCCGTGCGCGCCAAGCGCGTTCTGCGCATATTCGACCACTGCGCTATCTACATTCTCATCGCGGGCACGTATGCCCCGTTCCTTCTCGGCCCCCTGCGTGACGAAGGCGGCATCGCCATGTGCGTGGCCATGTGGGTCGCGGCCCTCATCGGCGTGACGGTCGAGGCGTTCTCTCGCGAGCGCCAGCCCAAGTGGGTCAGCGCGCTCATCTACCTTGTCATGGGGTGGGTCATCGTCTTCAAGCTGCCGGCGCTTGTCGGTGCCATGCCCGAGCCCGGCCTGTGGCTGCTGTTCGCTGGCGGCCTCTCCTATACGGTGGGCGTGCTGTTCTACCTGCTCAAGAAGGTGCCCTACATGCACATGGTGTGGCACCTCTTCGTGCTGG
This sequence comes from Coriobacteriia bacterium, assembly GCA_018368455.1. Lineage (NCBI taxonomy): Bacteria > Bacillati > Actinomycetota > Coriobacteriia > Coriobacteriia bacterium. Next base: position 1,694 of record JAGZEG010000019.1, on the reverse strand, counting down.
GCGGCAGCGTGTGCCACTTTCTGGCGGTGTTGCTGTTCGTCTACTAGTCGCCCTCGTCAGGCACTGCGGGCGCTCTGCGCTCGAATCCGTTTTCGTTTCCGCTCCCGAAGATTATGTAAGGGGTCTAACACACGCCCATGGGCATAGGTATCAGCATCGTCGTCTCGTTCCTTCTCATCCTGGCAAACGGCTACTTCTCGATGTCGGAGATGGCCCTTGTCAACGCCAGTAAGCCGCTGCTTGACCACGACGCCGAAGAGGGCGACAAGAAGGCCGCCCGCGCCGCCGAGCTCTCGAGCGACTCAGGCCAGTTCCTCGCCACGATCCAGGTCGTCATCACGCTCGTCGGCTTCTTCGCGTCGGCCATGGCGTCGACGAACCTGTCCGACCCGCTCACGAAGGCCATCCAGTCGTGGGGCATCGGCTGGCTCTCCGCCATCGCGCCGGGGCTGTCGCCCATCCTCATCACGCTCGTCGTGTCGTACTTCAGCATCGTGATCGGCGAGCTCGTGCCTAAGCGCATCGCCCTGGCGAGCCCGGAGAAGACGGCCAAGTCCGTGGCTGGCCCGCTGCTGTTCTTCAAGAAGCTCATGGCCCCGCTCGTGTGGCTGACCTCGGCTTCCGCCAACGGCCTGGCCACGTTGCTGCGCATCAAGAGTGCTGACGAGAACCAGGTCTCCGAGGAGGAGCTCAAGTACATGGTCGCCGAGCAGGACGACCTGTCCGACGACGAGAAGCGCATGATCCACGACGTGTTCGACCTGGGCGACGCCATCGCGCGCGAGGTCATGGTGCCGCGCGTCGACGTGACGGCCGTCGAGGATACCGACGCTGTGCAGGACGTGCTCAAGCTCATGAACGAGACGGGCTTCTCGCGTATGCCTGTGTATCACGAGGATATCGACCAAGTTGTGGGCGTCGTCAACATCAAGGACCTCATCGCGCCGGCGCTGCACGGCAAGGGCGGCGACGCCGTGAAGGAACACATGCGTCCCGGCATATTCGTGCCCGACACGAAGGACCTTGTGCCGCTGCTGTCCGAGATGAAGTCCAAGCGCAACCAGATGGCCATCGTCGTGGACGAGTACGGCGGCACGGCGGGCGTTATCACGATCGAGGACATCGTCGAGGAGATCGTCGGCGAGATCGAGGACGAGTACGACCCGGACAACCGCAGCATCACGAAGGTGTCGGATCGCGAGTGGGTCGTCGAGGGCGCCTACCCCACGGACGACGCCGTTGAGCTCGGCTGGCCCATCGAGGAGAGCGACGAGTACGAGACGATTGCCGGTTGGCTCATGGACGAGGTGGATTCGCTGCCGCGCGAGGGTGACGTCTACGAACGCGACGGGTGGACGTTTGCGGTGACGAAGATGGACGGCCGCCGAATCGCGAGGGTGCGCGTGACGGCGCCTGAGCCGGGGAGTGCCGAGGGAGGGGACGATGCGTCCGGGGAGGACGGGGACGGCTCCGGTCCGGCTGCCGGGCTGCGCAAGCTGACGCAGCGCCTGACCGCTTCCGACGAAGAGGACGAGAGCGACAAGCGATAGGGAGCCCCCGCGGTTCCGTTGTCGAGAAGGGGAGGGGTGCCGCCTGTGAACTGCGCCCCAAAACTTGGATGCTAAAATGAGGATACCCTAAGCGGCCTCCAGAAGGGCCTGCTCCCGGAACTCGACCGGGGTCAGGCCCTTCAG
>JAGZEG010000018.1 GCA_018368455.1 Coriobacteriia bacterium | reverse complement strand
CCTTCTGCTCTCGCAGTATCCGGCTCTCAAGGTTCGCCGCGCCCCGCGGTGCCCGTGGGCCCCGCCGTTGCGCGAGGAGGTAATATACCGGAGGGCGCTAAGCCTTACAAGTAACGATTTGCTATTCACATCATGCACACATGGCTAACTCAATCGATCCCGCTAGCTTGCAGCCATAAGACAAAAAGACGCCCCTGCCGTGCAAATCCGGCAGGGGCGCCCCGTTCACGCATTCATATATAGGATGCGAAAGAGCCTAGTAAGCGTCCTCGTCATCCGCCAGCAGTTCGATCTCTATCTTGCCGCTGAACGCCCTATACGAGAGCACGTGATAGATGAGCACGAGCGGCACACCGATGCACGCGATAACGAGCATTGTCTGCAGCGTCAACTCGGACGAGGCGTACGGAGCCGCAATCGTGATGGTCTGGCCGAGGTTTTCGGCAGCCATCGGAGCGAACGCGGGATCGCCCGCAGGGACGAGGCTTGGGAACATGCTGCCCGCAAACGCAGCAATGACGCCGACAGTACCGAGGGCCGTCAGGATAAACGTCACCATGCGCGCCTTGCCACCGAGCATGCCAGCACCAACAAGGGCTGCGCAGGCGACGATGCCGCCAGCGATGCGCACAACCTGCGGGATACCAGACAGAAGGTACTTCTCTCCCGCCTCGGGCAGCTGCGGAGCAACAACAAACAGGTACACCACACCAACGATGACGAACAGCACAGCACCGAGCAGAGCCGTCAGCTTGGCCGTCTTTGCCGCGCGCTCGTGCAGGGCGCCCTCGGTGACGCGCCCCTTGAGCCAGCTGGCACCCAGGGCAATGGAGAGCACGAGCGTCAGCACGCCGCAGAGCAGCGGGAGCAGACCGAGCAGCTGGACAAAGCGCTGCGGGAAGTCGCCCGCAACGTCGCCGTTGGCGAGAAGCGGCACCGTGTTGATGAGGTTGCCGCACGCAACGCCGTAGAGCAGCGCCGGGAGCAGCGAGCCGAGGAAGAACGTCACCGTGAACAGGCCACGCGCAGCACCCTCGAGGTGTCCAATGAAGTGGATGGACACTGCCCTGAGGATGAGCGCGAACAGCACGACCATGATGGCAAGGTAAAAGCCCGAGAACACCGTGGCATAAGCCGGCGGAAACGCCGCGAACAGCGCGCCACCCAGCGTCAGCAGCCACACCTCGTTGCCGTCCCACACCGGGCCAATGGCAAGGCGCATCGCAGCGCGTTCCTGCTCGTCCTTACCAAGGAAGGGATAGAGGATACCCACGCCCAGGTCAAAACCGTCAAGCACGAAGTAGCCGACCATGAGGACCGCGAGCAGGATGAACCAGAGAAGCTGGAAAAGGCTGATCTCGACCATCGCTCCTACGCCTCCTTTCCGTCAGATGCAGACGGGGCGTCAGCCGACGCAGCAGCAGCCGAGGCCGTGCTCAACCGAGGCTCGCCGGGACCCTTCTTCACGATGTGGATGACAATCCCAGCCCACGCGATAAGGATGGCGAGGTAGATCACCGCAAAGACAATAATCGTGAAAATGAGCTCACCGGAAGTCACGGCTCCGGAGATGGCGTCGTTCGTGCGGAGCAGGCCCTGCACGACCCACGGCTGGCGGCCAAACTCGGCCGTAAGCCAACCGAGCTCGATGGCGAGCAGCGGGAACAGCGGCGAAACAAGCAGCAGGCGCAGCAGCCACTTGTTGATCGTCGGCGTCTCGCCCTCGGGCGTCTTCTTGAGGCGCTTGAACGTGACCCACAGCGCGACGATGAGGCACAGTGCGATGGCACCAGACAGCATAACCATGCCGTGATACGTCTGGAACACGAACACGGTAGGCGGCATCTCGTCAGTGCTCACACCCTCCGCCTCTGCAGCGTCATACAGGCCCGGATACTCCTTGCCGAAGTCGCCGGAAGCCAAGAAGCTCGTGCCACCGGGAATGGCAAGGCCGTGAACCGTCTCGTTGACCGTATCCACGAAGCCGAACAAGTAGAGCGCCGCCGGCTCCGTCTCGTACTGGCCCTCCATGGCCGCAAGCTTGAGCGGCTGATTCTCGGCGACAACGACAGCCTGGGCGTGAGCCGTGGGGAACAGGATGACCGTCGTCACGAGGGCGACGATGACAGAAGACTGCATCGTCGTCTTGGCGAAGTGGATGTGCTTCTTCTTGAGCAGGTAGTAGGCGCTCACTGCGATGGCGATGAACGCGCCGGTGATGAGCAGCGCGAACAGCGTGTGGGCGTAGCGGGCGAACGTCGAGGGGTTGAACACCGCCTCGGCAAAGTTCGTCAGCACCGCCTTAGCACCCGTATCGGTTTGGACGATCTCATAACCAGCCGGCGTCTGCATCCACGAGTTGGCGATGATAATCCACAGGGCCGACAGCGCCGATCCAAACCAGACGAGCCACGTCGAGATCATGTAGAACGTCCTCGAGACCTTCTTGCGGCCGAAAAGCATGACCCCAAGGAACACGGACTCGAGGAAGAAGGCAAACAGAGCCTCGGCAGCAAGCGGCGCGCCGAAGATGTCGCCGACATAGCGCGAGTACTGAGCCCAGTTCGTGCCGAACATGAACTCCATCGTGATGCCGGTGGCGACGCCAACCGTAAACGTCACGGTGAAGATCTTGAGCCACAGACGGCTCGTTGCCCGGTCGCGCGGATCCTGAGACCGGTAGTACCGTGTTTCCGAGATAGCCATGATGAGGCCCAAGCCCACTGACATCGGGACAAAGATGTAGTGGTAGATGGCCGCGAGCGCAAACTGGATGCGCGCGAGCATTGCCGGGTCGGACAGAATGTCCATGGCTTCCCCTCCCTCCCTCTCATGCGGGCCAGCCTCCCCAACCCGCGTGCCTACGAACACAGACATCAACCTAGAAATACCGGATGCTTGCTAATATTTGCAAGCAATCCGGTGGCAATTTACTCCCGAAACATTCGCGCGTACATACGTGAGTGGGAGCGTTCTTGAAAAAACGAAGAGTTCCCTTCAGTTTCGCTGATCAAGTAAGAAAAAGCGGCCTCCCCCCAAGGGAAGGCCGCCGATATGTACTTCGGTGTGAAAGTGGGCTAGGAAAGATCCCCGCGTGCGATAGAGCACCCCTCGTCAAGCAGGGCATCGCGCTCCATGATCGTCGACGCCTCTGCATAGACACGGACAAGCTGCTCGCTGCCAGAGGGCCGCAGCAACAGCCAAGCGTCATCGGCAAAGCTCAGGCGCAGTCCATCGGTATGGTCAACGCTGACCGGGCGCATGCCGGCAACGCTCTGGGGGTTCAGGCCTGGCAGCATGTTGCGGAACATCTGAAGCGAGGCGGCGTCGAGCTGCAGGTCGCGCCGACCATAGTCCATATGGCCCACGCGATCCTCAAGCTCGGCGACGAGCGTGCCCAGCGACTTATGGCTCCGCGCCACGAGTTCGCATAGCAGCAAGTCGACGAGCAGACCGTCGCGCTCGCACAGATGGGACGGAATGCTGATGCCGCCCGTCTCCTCACCGCCCAGCAGGACGTCACCCCGACACATCTCGGCATAAACGCGCACGAAACCGACGGGCGTCACCGTGAGCGGGCAGCCCAGACGGGCGGCCTGCCGATGCACGAGCACGGAGCCTGGCGTCGTGATGACGACGCGCCCCGTCTGGCGCCGATAGCCCACGAGCAGATCGAGCAACAACGCCGTAATCTTGTGGATGGAGACGTACAGGCCGTTCTCATCGACAGCGCCCGTGCGGGCGGCGTTTGTGTCGTTGATGAGGCCAAGACTCGCGCCTCGCTCCACAACGGCGTGCTGGCAGTCACTGACCCAGGGCTCGACGGGGTCGGGGCGAATGCCGCCAAACAGGGGGTCGCCCTCGGCACGCACGTCACTCGCAGGCACGCCGAGCTTGCCAAGTGCTCGCACGAGCAGGCCGCGCGACGTGCCGTACATGGGGTCGTGCACGACTGACAGGCCCGATCCTCGCAGGACGTCGGCATCGACGAGCGAGACGAGCTCGTCGAGGTAGGGCGACACGATATCGACCTCTTCGCACGCGTCTCGCTCCGCCGGCGGCTCCGGTCGAACGGAAGCCTCGAGCTCGTCGTAAAACGTCCGGCTGCACATGCCGCCATCAGCCGTACGCAAGCGCACGCCGTTGGATTCGGCCGAAGCGTGCCCGCCTGTCACCATGAGCGCACCGGCGATCTCTTCGTTGCGCGCGGCATACCAGCTGAGAGCCGCCTGCGGGCACGGCTGCGTTGACAGAAGGGCACGCACGCCTTGTGCGGCGAGGACCTCGGCGGCTGTCCGAGCGAGCACATCACCGTCGCGACGTGTGTCATATCCGACAACAACGGCGCCGCGGGGGTGGCTCTCAGATAGCAGGCGGCCTGCGGCATCGGCAACGCGCGCGACATTCTCCACAGAGAAGCCGTCATCGTAGCGGGAGCGCCAGCCGTCAACGCCAAAGTGGATCGCTTCCATGGACGTCCTTACGCCTCGGGACGTAGGACGTCGGCCAGAGCTTCGCGCAGCGACGAGGCATACCGCTCGTCGGCCAGCCCCATGCGCACGCCAGCGGCAACGAGGTTGGGGATCGTACCCGTGTCGTGACCCTCGGACGGGTCGATGACAACGGCGTACATCTCCTCCTCGGCAAGAACCCTCACGAGAGCGTCCGTGAGCTGGACCTCGTTACCCTTGCCCGGTTCCTGCGTCGCCAGGAGCTCCATGATGCGAGGAGAAAGCAGGTAGCGCCCAAAGATAGCGAGGTGGCTGGGAGCGTCCTCAAGCGCAGGCTTCTCGACCATCTCCGTGACGTTCCAAACGGCGCCCGGCTCGTTGCCCTCGCCGCTGATGCACGTGCCGCCAATGATGCCGAAGCGAGAGACCTCGTCATCAGGCACGGGGATGACGGCGATGACGCTCGCGCCGCCATGGGCCTGCGAGACCTCGGCCATCTTGGGCAGGATTGCGCGCTCAGGCACAACGACGTCGCCGAGCAGCACGTAGAAGGGCTCGCTCCCCGTCTCAGGAGCCGCCGTGAGCACCGCGTCTCCCAGACCGGCCGGCTTCTCCTGGTAGACATAGGATACAGGCAGCGCGCCGGCATGCTCGCAGGCATCGGCGTAGGCGTCTTTTCCGCGACCACGCAGCATGTCGACATAGGCCGGGTCGGCAGAGAAATACTGCTCGATAAGCGGCTTGGACCGCGAGGTCACGATGACGCAGCCATCGCACTGGGGTGCGGCAAGCGCCTCCTCGACAACGTACTGGATGACCGGCTTGTCAAGAACCGGCAGCATCTCCTTGGGCACAGACTTGGTCGTGGGAAGGAAACGCGTGCCGAGACCTGCCGCAGGAATGAGAGCCTTCATGAGACGATGCCCTTTCACATCGAAGGCCGCGATAGGGGCGGCCTGACTCGTCGACGGACCTCTCTCACTGTACCCCGCCTCGCCCACGCCGGATCGCCGCTGGGGGTGTTCCCAAGAAAAAGCGGGCGGATCGACATCGCAAACGTGCGACGCCGATCCGCCCGGCAGGTGCCTATTTCGCGTGGAGTACCTCAGTCCCAGGGGTTTGCCTCGAAGAGCGATTCGCGCGGGGCGGGCCGATCAGAATAGGGGTCGTAGCCGTCGTCGTCCTCGGACTCGGGACGGGCAAACGCGCGGTCAACACCTACAGCCGTCGTCCCCCGAGGCAGCACGCCCTCGGCCCCGGAAACGCCACTTGCGCCCAGTATACGTAGCATGCGCTCGCGACGTGCCCGTGAGGCCTCGTCTTCGCGTGCGGTCATGATGCTATGCCGCCTTTGACACGGAGGATGCGCCCCGAGACGACGCCTGGGCGAGTTCCTTGACGTGGATGCGCCGCATCTCGCGCGCCATGAAGACGACGGTCACGATGATGGCGCAGGCATCGGCGCAGGCCGGGGCCAGCGGCAGGGCAGCCAGCGGAGACAGGCTCGGCACCATCGACGACACGACCTGCGGCACGATGAACAGGAACGGCAGGTAGAAGATCAGCTGACGCGTCAGCGTAAGGAACGTGGCCTTGATAGGCTGGCCCGTTGCCATGAAGAAGTTCGATCCCACGACCTGCAACGGAACGACGGGGAACAGCGCCGTCATGAATATGAGCGTGCGCGCCGCAAAATCGTGCAGGTCGCTCGTCAGGCCGAAGAAACCCATGATCTGGTCGGAAAACAGCAGGCACGGGATCCAGAGCACGAGGTTCGTGATCGTGGCCGCCGCGATCGTGATCCACAGCGCGTGGCGCACGCGGCCGTACTGGCGCGCGCCCCAGTTGAACCCGAAGATGGGCTGCGCAGCGATGGAGAAGCCCATCGTGATGAAGAAGAGCAGCTGGGTAACCTTCTGCACCGTGCCGATGACCGCCAGGCCGCCGTCGGCTCCGATGGGATCCGTCGAGCCGAGTGTCGAGATCTGGATATTGAGGATGCTCACCGTGAACGAGGCGGCAACCTGCACGGCAAACGTCGACAGGCCCATGACGGCGATGCTACCGATGAGCTTAACGTCGGGGCGCAGGTTGCGCAGGCGCAGCTTGAGGCGGCTGCGACTGCCCAAGAAGAACTGGATGACGAGGGCGGCGGACAGCAGCTGGCCACCCACCGTTGCCAGGGCAGAACCAACCATGCCCATGCCCATCACCCTAACGAGCACGTAGTTGAGCGCACAGGACAGCAGCGTGCCGAGGAACATGACGACGAGGGCATACGTCGGCGACCCGTCGGTACGGATGAAGTTCGACAGGCCTCCTCCGATGGCCATGAACGGGAAGCCCCACAAGATGATGTGGCAGAAGTCGCGCGAAAGCTGGCGGTTCAAGTCGGTGGCACCCAGCAGGTTGAGCATGGGGTCAAGAAAGATGACCATGAGGATGGCCAGGGCAAGCGGGACGACGATGAGCATAAACAGGACGTTGCCCATCGTGCGCTCGGCCTCGGCGTAGTCTCCCTCTCCCATCTTGATGGCAGCGCGCGCGTTACCACCGGCACCGAACCACATGCCGAACGCACCCATGATCATCATGAGGGGCAAGGCGACCGTCGTGGCCGCGATGCCGTTCTGCCCGACGGCGTTGCCAACAAAGTACGTGTCGATGAGGTTGTAGAGCGCCGTCACCATCATGGAGAGAATGGCAGGCGGGGCGTACTTGAGCAGCAGCCGGGGGACGGGCATCGTGCCCAGCGGGTTGTTCTGCGCGCTCAGAGCCTCGTCGTCGAGGTCTCCAGAAACGGCGACGGGTCGAGCCTGAGAAGGAGTCGCTTGTGCGCTCATGGGTACCGCCTTCCTGCAAACGTGCACGTATCACATGGTGCCGGGAAATCCAGCCGGGCGCAATCGGCTGGGTCTCGCGGACAAAAGGCGCCCCCGCACGATCATTCGCGGTGGCGCCTTGGGATGGCTCTTCTATGAAAGAGGCTCCGGCAGCCGTTGGGACGCGGCCCGAAAAAGGGCGCGAGCCGAACGAGCTACGTATCTGATTGTGCCCCACGTCACCCGGTCCTGCGGTGTGGGGACGATGGTGCTCCGCCTCGTCACAGAATGCCAACAATGCAGGTAGGCATAGGTAAATGCCAGTAAACTCGACAAGGTTTCGCCCTGTGATTCAGGCCATTCTACGCCGTGGTGGAAACAGAGCCCCGCTCCCCATCCTGCCCCGCAACGAGCTCGAGCGGGGGCGGGACCGTGCCGTCGCGCTGCCCTTCGATGAGCCTGGCAAGCCGACGGTTCTCGATGGCCTGGAAACCAATGACAATGAGCGATGAGAGTAGGTCGGACGTCGGCTGGACACACGTAAGAGCCAGCAGCGGCGATATGGACGGGTCTATCGCAGGAAGAACGGCGGGCACGATGTAGAGCGCCGGCAGGTAGATGATGACCTGGCGAGTGAGCGAGAGGATCGTCGCCTTGACCGGCTGGCGCGTCGACTGGAAGAACACGGAGCCGATGACCTGCATCGGCTGGAGAAAGTAGAACATCATGAAGAGTCCGAGCGCCCGCGAGCCGAAGTCGTGCAGGTTCTCCTCGAGGCCAAACAGGTTCAGTATCTGGCCAGACAGGACGCGGATCACGACCCAGATGATCACGGCGAGCACGGTAGAGACGCCAACTGCCACCCAGAGTGCCCTGCGAACGCGCCGGTAAATGCGGGCGCCGTAGTTGAAGCCAATGATGGGCTGTACGGCGATCGAGATGCCGAAGATCACGAAGCCGCACATCTGAACGACCTTGTTGATCGTGCCGATGACAGCAAGGGCGCCGTTACCGCCGATCGGGTCAGTCGCGCCGAGGGCCATGCACTGGTTGTTGAGCAGCGTCGAGACGAGGGCGGCCGCGATCTGCAGGAAGAAGCTCGACAGGCCTAGGGCAACGATATCTTTGATGATGCGCGCGTCGGGGCGCAGGGCAGACAGGCGCAGCTTCATGAGCGAGCGCTTCGTCCGGAAGTAACCCAGCACCGCGATGCAGGCACCGAGCTGGCCGCAGACGGTGCCCAGACCGCCGCCGAACGCCCCCATGCCGAGCACGATAACGAACAGCCAGTTGCAGAAGATGGACACGGAGCAGCCGACGATCATCGTGAACAGGGCGAACGTTGGTGAGCCGTCCGTGCGAATGAAGTTGTTGAGCGAGGGGCCTATCGCCTGGATGATAAAGCCCACGACCATGACGCCCATGTAGTCGCGCGACATCTGGATGCTGCTGGCGTCGGCCCCGCATAGGTAGAGCAGGGGGTCCAGCGCCGCCAGCATGACAATTGTCAGGACACCGTCAACGACGATGTTCAGCAGGATCGTGTTCCCCAGACACCGCTCGGCCTCGTCGGGGCGACCCTCCCCCATCTTGATAGCTGCGCGAGCGTTGCCTCCGGCGCCGAACCACATGGCGAACGCGAACATGACCGTCTGGAGAGGAAAGCCGACCGTCGTAGCCGCTATGCCAGCCGAGCCAAGCGCCTGGCCCAGGAATATCGTGTTGATGAGGTTGTACAGGCCCGTGCAGGCGCACGCCAAAAGGTAGGCGGCGCGAACTCAAGCAGGAGCTTCCCGATGGGTTCAGTCCCCATGCGAATGCTCTTCTGGCCGGGGTCGCGCCCGTTCCGCCCGGACGGGGCTCCGTGATGCGGGTGGGCGGAGGCAGCACCGAGTTCGGCCTGTCCCAACTGATGCTGAATGTGGGCCATGCCCGGCTCCTCCCCTCGGGCCGCGCAGGCCCAGACGTAACGAATCTCGCCACAATTGTGCCTCCGCTTGAACGCCAATGCGCGCAAAGTTAACCCGAACGACACGGGCGATCGCCGTCAGAGCGTCCAGCGACCGCAGGTGCCCGAACCACGGCAAGCATGCCCCGCCGCACTGGCAGCGCGTTCACCGCGCGTCCATATGGGAGGCTCCTCGCAGGAAAGCTCTTGACCCTCACGTTCCGTCATAGTCTAGAGTTCTTCTGCGAGGTGATGGCCATGGCATACTCGGCAAGCCAGCTGGCCCAGCTCTCGGGTGTCAGCGTGCGCACGCTTCACTACTACGAGGAACTGGGCATTCTGCACCCGTCCAGGTGCGACAACAACTATCGGTCATACGGGGCAGACGATGTCGACCGGCTGCAGCAGGCGCTGCTCTATCGACAGACGGGCATGCCGCTCTCACGCATCGCCGAGCTGCTGGACGACCCTTCGTTCGACCGGGCAGGCGCGCTTCGAGATCACCTTGCGGCGCTCAGACGTGAGCGTGACACCATCGACGCCCTCATAGAGAGCGTCAAACGCATGATTGCATCCGAGGAAGGAGAGGAAGATATGAGCGACGAGGAGAGGTTCGCAGCGCTAAAACAGGCAACCATCGAGGAGAACGAACGAGCTTACGGCGCTGAAGCGCGCAAGCTCTGGGGAGACGAGATCGTAGATGCCAGCAACGAGCGGGCGCTCGGCATGACGGAGCAGGAGTGGCACAGCACGAAGGATCTCGAACAGGCCATACTCGAGCAGCTCGCGATCGCGGCGGCGACGGGAGACGTGCGCGGCCCCGAGGCGCGCCGCCTTGCAGAGATGCATCGCGCCTGGCTGTGCCGCCAGTGGCCCGAGGGCGCCTATTCGCCCGCCGCCCACGCGGGGCTGGCAGAGATGTACGTAAGCGACGAGCGCTTCGCGGCCTATTACGAGAAGGCGGCCCCGGGAGGAGCGGCGTTCCTGCGCGACGCAATCGTGGGCTGGGTGAAGGGCTCGGAGTAGGAACGGGTATATAGGCGCCAAACGCAGCGCGCCCCACGGCAGATGTCGCGGGGCGCCCCTCTTCGAAACGGACACGCAAGCTTCTCGAAAGGACTGGTTCGCGTGGCAGATATCGCACTTCGCTTGGGTAAAGACGTGCTTGTGACGCAAGGCCCCATGGGCACGCAGCTCATGGCGCAGGGCTTTGACTACGACACGCCCCTGCCGCTGCTCAACGTCACCGAGCCGGAGGCCATCGAGGAGCTGCACCGCCTCTACCGCGCCGCCGGGGCGGATTGCGCCATCACGAACACGTTCATGGCAACGAGCGCAAACCTCGCGCGCTTCGGCCTGTCCGGCGCCGTTGCCGACATCAACGAGGCGGGTGTTCGCATCGCGCGTGCGCAGGGCTTCCCGCACGTGCTGGCATCCGTAGGACCGTGCGGCGTCGAGGTCGAGGCAGGCAGCGGGCTCGCGGCCCTTCGAGGAGCACAGGCGGAAAGCCAGGACGGGGCACGCGTTGCCGGCAATCCCCCAGTGGGCTATTCCAGCGCCGTCGAGCTGTACGCCGAGCAGATGGCGGCCCTGGCGTCAGGCGACCCCGACGCGCTGCTCCTCGAGACGTTCACGAGCCTCGACGACCTGCTCGCCGCCGTTGAGGCCGCGCGGCGCACCTGCGACGCACCCGTCATTGCAAGCATGGCGTTTCTTGACAGCACGGCGGGGACGGCCCAAGCGTCACCCGAAGAGGCCGCGCGAGCGCTGGCACAAGCAGGCGTCGCAGCGGTGGGATGCAATTGCATGGGCGTCGACGCATGCGTGGACACTATCGAGCGCATGCGCGCAGCGTGCGACCTGCCCCTCATCGCCCGGCCCAGCGCCGGAAAGCCTGTTGCGTCCCCCGACGGCAGCTTGCGCTGGCCGCTGGGCCCGCGCGACTTCGCTGACGCCTCTGTGCGCCTTCTGAAGGCCGGCGCGCGCATCATCGGCTGCTGCTGCGGAGGCACGCCCGCGGCAACGGGAGCCATCTACGCGACCGTTGGCGGGCTGCAGATGCCGTAGAAGCTGACCCACCAAAGACGCACGCCGCGGTTTTTACCGAGTGCCCTCCACGTCAAGCACGCCAAGCAAACTAGACAGCTCCTCTGGGCGTAAGCAAACGGGCGAAAAGTGACTCGTTAACTTGCCATCATACGTGACCACGTAATCGGCGCCGCATGTCTCCGCCGTAGCCATCATAAGGTTATCCTCGAAGTCGTCGTGCGTGTTGCGCAGCATCCACCCCAACTCGCACTCGGCCGACGTCTGGGGCGCAGCACTCGCAAGATCCATAACGAAACGGACGGCAGCCTGAGCGGCCGGCTTGAACGACACGCCACCGGTGCCCACATCGAGGCCTTGTTCTTCCACCAGCTCGCGCCGCATGAACCGCGGAAGGAGATAGAAAAGGTCCTTCAGGGCGACAGGCGCATAGAAGAGCTCGACACCGTGGCGGCAACACGAGTCAAGCATCGCTTTCACGTCACGGCAGCACGGGTCATGCCCCAGAAAGAAACCCAGCCACACGTTCGTGTCGATAAGCACTTTAGAAGGTTTGAACAGCCCGCCCATCCGCATCACCTCCGTCTGAGGCTGCGGCAAGCATGGCGAGCGCGGCCTCTGTCCGCTCGTCATACGCGACGTCCTTGAGCTCGCAGAACTCAGCAGACCAGTCCGGACGCGTCTCAGATCGCGCCAGTGCATGACAGTCAGGCAGCGATTTCCACGCCAGGCCAGCACCCTGCTCGATAAGAGCCAACCTACGCGTCAGCTCCGCCTTCTTTTGTGCCTCGTCACCCCTCGTCATAAACTCGGGCGGTTTCTGGCAGTCCACAGCGTACGACCACACCGAACGAACCACCTCACTCGGCGTGAGGCCGTAGGCGGCAAACACCTTGTCGCCAGCATGTTTTAGGTCGGCGCCGATACGAGCGTTGAGCTGAGCCATGGCTGTTAGCATACATCCTCCTCTGCTATGTATTGCAGTATAGCAGTGGAGCAGTGGATGGGGTGCCGTAGCGGAGTGCCTCGCACCGGGCCCACGGCGCCCGAGATGCAAGGCAGGGGGCGACGCCGCGTATTGCAATACGCAAGGAGCCGCCTAACGCAGTGGATGGATGCCACAACGGGGCGCCTCGCACCGGGCCCACGGTGCCCGAGATGCAAGGCGAGGCGCGGCGAAGCGTATGAGATACGTGAGTCGCGCCTCAACGCCGCAGATCGGGTGCCGCGAGAACGGGGAGCCGTCCCCGGCCCCACGGTGCCCCAGGCGCAAGGCAGGGGGCGACGCCGCGTATTGCAATACGCAAGGAGCCGCCTAACGCAGCGGATGGGGTGCCGTAGCGGAGTGCCTCGCACCGGGCCCACGGTGCCCGAGATGCAAGGCGAGGCGCGGCGAAGCGTATTGCAATACGTGAGTCGCGCCTCAACGCCGCAGATCGGGTGCCGTGGTGCCCGGTGCGAGGTCGATGAGTTCGCGCTGGGAATGCACCCCGCACTTGGCAAGGATGCTCCTCGCGTGAGCATGCACCGTGTTGAGCGAGATGTCGAGCTCGTCGCGGATGTAGGGGCGGCTGCGCCCACAGAGCAGCAGCTCAGCGACTTCGGTCTCGCGGACGGTCAGGCCAAAGCCGCGCTGGAGGTCGAGCGCCCGCTGGTGCATGAGCGCGTCGTAGTCCGATGATGCTGGCTCTTCGGACACGTCAGGCAGCTTTTCGCCTTTGTGTGCCTCGGGGACAGCAAGCCCCTCGGGAGTGAGCCCGCGGCGCCGACGCGCGAACGAGCAGGCGGGGCCGAACCCCGCCGCCATCATGACGAGCGTCGCGACACCCGTCACGATCATGAGCGCGCTCAGCTGGTCGGGCAGGCCGAGCCGCGTCACCACGAGCAGGGCCACGCCACACCCCACCCCGATGCCGATCCCCTGCGCCGCCGCCATGCCCGCAAACGCCACGGCGGGGCGTCCGCCGCTGCGCCGCAGGTATTTGGCGAGCGCGATCCACAGGGCCATCTGCATGCCAAACATGCCCGCATGGATGACCGCATAGGCGGCGATGCGCATTTCGAGCCCCCAGCCGCCCACGCTGAGCACGATGGCGTTGAGCATCGCGAACGGCAGCAGCCAGCGATAGGACATCGCGAGGTTGACGTGGCGCATCTGGCGGATGAGCACGGAGAACAGCGCGAGCGTCACCAGAAACCCCACCGTGAACGCAATGAAGTAGCGCTGATAGCGGTTGTAGGCCTCAACGGGGGCATCCACGACGCGGAAGAACGCCACGACGAACCACTCCACCGCCATAAGCAGCAGCGCGGCGCCCAACGTACGCAGCTCGGACAGGCTCCCGTCGGTCCTCTCGGATTCATCAGGCATGCGGCGCTGTGCCCAGAGCGCGTCAGGGTCGTCCTTAGCCTCGTGGAACGCGAGCCAAGCCGAGAGCGGCGGCAGAATGCACTCCACCGCCAGGTCCACGAGGCCATAGAGCTTGATGGGCAGCGTGACCGCATAGAGCGCAAGCGCGATCACAAAGCAGGCCACGACGTCGAATTCGATGCGGGCCTCGTTGCAGCGCGTCAGGCGCGCGCCCCAGATCATCGTGAACAGTACGCACGCAATGCCGTCGAATACCCCGGCGAAGGCGAACATGACCCAGAACGTCTCTTTTATGGCGTAGCAGAGCCACAGGCTGATGTTTCCCGCGATGGCGCACGCCATGGCGGCGGCGCCCCAGCTCCGCTTCGGCTGCGCCATGGCAGGGCGGGCGCGCATGATCGCGAGCATGCCCGCAGAGCACACCAGCATGGCGGCACCGGAAACAAGCCAGATGAACTCGAGGTTGTAGGGCACGAACGAGCCGATTGCCATCGCGCATCCGTACAGGGCGATGTAGTTCCACGCCAGGAACAGGGCTAGCCCGATATTCTGCCGGCTCAGCTCCCTCAGACCCGCTACGAGACCGCCCATGCCCGCCCTCTCCCCGTCCAAATAGCGCGAAAGCCCATCGTACCCGTTCGTATCGCGCCGATGTGTCACGGAGCTGTTTTACTTATGTAGATAGTGTGATCCACTGTAGAAGTAAACGCAATACTTGCCCATCTAGCAGGCAAAACAACAGCAATAGTCACATCGTTGCGAGCGCCAAGAAACATGATCGTAACCACATTGCTTCGATGCAGAAATGTTTTTTAGCCTCAACAATGGGGTCGCAACGGGCCGTGTTCTGTCCCGACGCCTTCGAGCCGAAGGGGTCGGACGCGGCCATTTGGTGTGGGCTTGGGAAGCCTGCGCCGCGCGAAAAGGGAGGGTCTGCGCCAACACCTCAACGGCGTGCGCGGGCCGTGGGAGAACAAAAGGAGGAGGAGTATGGAGTCCATCCGTATGGATCGACGCACGTTCGTGGGGGCCATGGCCGCCGCGAGCATGCTCTCGGTCGCCGGTACGGGTCTCGTCGGGCGCCCCAGCGCGCTCGCTGCCGAGACTGACTTCCCCGCGCCTACGATCGGCCAGCCGGTCGAGGCGAAGGTCGACCCGAAGACGGGCGAGCTCACGATCAACGAGGACGTTGTCGTGCGCTACAGCACGTGCCTGGGCTGCTACTGCGACTGCGGCAACCGCGTGAAGATCGACCGCGAGACCGGTCGCGTCCTGTCCGTGGGCGGCAACCCCTACCACGTGAACAGCGCCTATCCGTGCCTGCCGTTCGAGGCTCCGCTCGAGGACGCCTATCGCTCCATGAGCTACGCCAACGGCTATGGCAACGAGATTCACGGCACCGTCTGCGCCCGCGGCCAGGGCACGTGGACGATGTACAACCAGCCCGACCGTATCACGACGCCGCTTAAGCGCGCCGGCAAGCGCGGCGAGAACAAGTGGACGCCCATCAGCTGGGACCAGCTCATCGACGAGGTTGTCGAGGGCGGCAAGCTGTTCGCTGAGATCGGCGAGGACCAGGAGATCGAGGGTCTGCGCGCCCTGCACGACCTCGAGACCCCCATCGATCCTGAGCGCCCCGACCTGGGCCCGATCGCCAACCAGATGGTGCGTCTGGGCAGCCGCGCTGACGGCCGCGCCACGATGGGCAGCCGCTTCGCGAGCGCGTTCGGCTCTAAGAACAACGTCGGCCACGGCTCCACTTGAGGCTGTGCACAGTGGGCTGGTGGCAGCCTCTCCAAAATTGGTGGCAACGGTTCTATCTCCGACGTTGACTTCTGTGAGTACATCCTGTGGATGGGTGAGTTCCCGGGTGCTACGGGCAACAGCTTCCAGGGCATCGCCAAGCGCGCGGCTACGCGCCTGCAGAACGGCGAGTGCAAGATGGACGTTCTTGACCCGGCACTGGGCAACGGCAGCGTGACCCCCACGATGCAGGGCATCAACTGGGTGCCGATCAAGGCAGCGACGAACGCCGCCTTCACGTGCGCCGCGATTCAGTGGATCGTCGAGAACAAGGCATACAACGAGGAGTTCGTGACGACGCCGAACCCCGACGTGTCCTGGAGCCGCGAGTACGGCTCGTTCTCCGACGCCACGCTGCTCGTCATCGTGGACGAGAATCACCCCAACTATCGCAAGTTCATGCGCCCCGAGGACGCGGGCATGGAGACGCCGACGGTCGAGGAGGGCAAGAAGGCCCCCGACTTCCGCATCTGCATCGACTCCGCCACGGGCGAGCCTGCGATCAACACCACGGTCGAGGGAAGTGCAGAGCTCGAGTTCGACGGCGAGGTCAACGGCGTGCACGTGCGCACGGCCTGGTCGCTCATGCTCGAGAACGTCTACAAGAAGACCCCGGAGGAGTACTCCGAGATCTGCGGCGTGCCCGTCGACGAGATCAACCGCATCGCCAAGGAGTTCACGTCCCACGGCACGAAGGCCTCCGCGCGCCTCATGGGCGGCTCGGGCAACCAGAACGGTATGGAGTCCGTCTACGCGTACCGCACGCTGAACTGGCTCGTCGGCTCCGACGGCATGATCGGCGGCGCCGGCCCCTCGAACCAGGGCTTCAACACGAGCTCCGGTCGCTATGACCTCTCCATCCAGAACGCCCCCAAGACGAGCGGCATGAGCATCGGCCGCATGGGCGTCGTCTGGACCGAGACCGACGAGTACAAGAACCGCGTGGCCGCCGGCGAGACCGATCCCAAGCCGCTGCTGCCCTACTTCCCCAACCCGAGCGCCTCGGACAACCAGACGCTCTGGTCGATCGTCAACCAGTACCCCTACCAGGCCAAGATCATCATGGGCTGGATGAAGAGCAACCTCTCCCAGTGCCCCGGCGCCATGCGCGACGAGGTCATCGAGAAGCTCAAGGACCCGGCTGTCGTGCCGCTCGTGATCTCCTGCGACGTCATGATGGGCGAGGACACGCAGTACGCCGACTACATCGTGCCGGACACGAACCCCTACGAGAGCTTCGGCGTGCTCAACATGGAGGGCTGGGTCGGCTACGGCGACACGTTCCGCTGGCCGATCAAGACGCCGGAGAGCATGCAGCTCGACGACGGCCGTTATGCCAGCTGGGAGACGTTCATCATCGACGTCGCCAAAAAGCTCGAGCTCCCCGGCTTCGGCGAGGGTGCCCTGCTCGACGCCGACGGTAACGCCTACGACTTCAACGACGCCTGCGACTTCTTCCTGAAGTCGTTCGCCAACGTCGCGTACGACGGCGACGCCCCCGTCGAGGACATCACCGACGAGGAGATCCACCTCCAGGCCCTCGACACGCTGCCTGAGGCGTGGAAGGCCGCCGTCAAGGAGGAGGAGTGGCCCAAGGTGCTCAAGGTCATGTCGCGCGGCACGCGCTTCATGCCCATCGAGGACTACCGCGGCAACGACAAGCGCAGCCCGCTGTGCGTCAACATCCAGGAGGCGCTGTACTACAGCGAGGCCAAGGCCACGTTCAAGAACCCGTACACCGGCGAGACGACCCCCGGCGGCATCAACTTTACGCCGGAGAGCTTCGCCGACGGCACGCCGATCGCTGACGTGTACGACGCCGCCGAGTACCCGTTCGGCGCCACGACGTACAAGCCGCGCTTCCGCTCCATCTCCATGCAGTCGAACAACCCGAACCTGCGCGACATCTGCAAGGAGAACTACGTCGAGATCAACATCGAGGACGCCAAGGAACTTGGCATCGCCGACGGCGACATGGTGCGCGTCAGCGAGCCGACCGGCACCTCGATCGAGGCGCCCGCCATGGTGCGCGCCGGCGTCGCCAAGGGCAACATCGCCATCTCCGGCGGCTATGGCCGCACGGCGTGGGGCTCGAAGGACATGGAGCTCGACGGCGAGACGATCCCGGGCAACCCGGACATCGCAGCCGGCGTCATCCTGAGGACCATGACCGATCCGACGGTGGGCGAAGGCGCCATCTACCCGCTGTCCGACAACCACGCCGGCACGCCTGCGCGTACGGGTGGCATGTACAAGATCGAGAAGGCCTAAGGGAGTAAGGGAGGAGGTTCATCATGCGTCTGGGAATGCTCATTGACCTGTCGCGCTGCATCGGCTGCAACGCCTGTGCCGTTGCGTGCAGGATGGAGAACGAGACCCCGCTCACGAAGTTCAACACGTGGATCGAGAGCTGGGACGTGAAGGATGAGGCCGGCTACATCCGCCGCGCCAACATGCCCAAGCAGTGCAACCACTGCGAGAAGCCCGTCTGCGTCGATGTGTGCCCCACCGAGGCCAGCTTTGTGGCCGAGGACGGCACCGTCCAGATCGACCTCGAGAAGTGCATCGGCTGCGACGCGTGCATCGCGGCCTGCCCCTACGAGGTCCGCTGGCATAACGACGAGGACAACAAGGTCCACAAGTGCACGTTCTGCCACCACCGCTCCTCGCAGGGCATGATGCCTGCGTGTGTGACGATGTGCGTGGCCGGCGCCCGCATCTTCGGTGACCTCGACGATCCCGAGAGCGACATCTCCAAGCGTCTGGCCGAGACCGACGCTGAGGTGTTCATGCCCGAGACCGAGCTTGGCCCGCAGATCTACTACATCGGCCTCGACAAGACCATGGCGATGGAGCGCGTCTCCAACGTCTGGAAGGGCGGCAACGTCAAGACGCCGTTCGAGGGGTAAAGAGCGCCTTCTAGGAGTACCATCCTGAGATAGGCTGTGTGGCCCCGCAGGGTTGTTCGGCCTGCGGGGCCACGTGTGTGTCTAGAGCGGGTCGGACCGGAGAGCCCGGCCCTTTTGGAGGGAGCGTCTATGGCCTGCACCACCTGTGACACGAACACCGACACCGCGACGCCGACGGCGGCGGACCGCGCTGCGGAGGCTCGCGGCTTTGCCGTCGCCTTCGATGCCTGTGCAGCCGTGTTTCTCAACGAGCCCACCGCGCAGGTGCTCGGCGACGTGCGACGCGTGGCGCAGGCCCTGGGCGACAGCTCGCTCGACGACGCGTGCGCCGACGCCTGTTGCGAGACAGAAAAGGGCGTCGCGCTGCGTCAGCGCTTCTACGATCGTGTCGTCGTCGTTTCAAGCCCCGTCTACGTGCCCCTGCAGGAGAGCTGCGTCTACGGCAGCACCGTGGACGACAAGGGCGTCGCGCACTACAACGCGGTGAACAGCACGCGTGGCGACCATGCACTGCGCTGTTACAAGACGCTGGGCTTTGACTTTGAAAGCCTGCCGGGCTACCACATCCTCACGAAGGTACTGCGCTGCGACTACATCTCCTGCGAGCTCGCGTTCCTCGCCTTCATGAAAAACGGCGAGGCGCAGGCGTGGGAGCGCGGCGACGAGCAGACAGCGGGGCACTGGCACGGGCTCGCCACGCGCTTCGCACGTGATCATGCCGGCACGTGGATTGGCACGGCCGCCGAGCGCCTCGCCTCCTCTGACGACGACGCATACGCACGCGTCTGCGCGTTTGCCGCCAACGTCGTCAAGACGCTTGTTGACGAGGGATAGCGGATTTCCCCACAAGAGGCTTGTTTGGGGAGCTTGTTACCGTAGAGAAACACTGCTGCTACGGCACATTCACAACTAAGGCAAGGGTCTCGCTAAGTTTTTTGCGCCCTCTGTGACTTCACAGAGCGTACACATCTTCGCAGGTTAACGGCAGATAATTCGGGCTGGTTCTTGAGGCCCCCTTCCTCAAGATGCCGTGCAGGTACCCCTTGCCTGCAAGCTGACGCAGCCTTGTTGCGTCACATCCCTCCTTGTGAGAGGCCCGGCTCCCCACCGGGCCTCGCTTTGTTTTTGGGCACAAACCAAACATCGCTTGATACAAAAAGGCGTCGAAACCCGTTGGGCTCCGACGCCTCAATGCACACTTGTTTTGAACCCGGTCTATTCGCCCTCGGCAGGAGAAGGGGTCTCCACCGCAGCACGAGCGCCGCGCTCCTCGTGCACCTGGGCGAGGAAGTCAAGCCACTTCGTCATCGTGTCCTGGCTCAGGGCGTGCTCCATCATGCACGCCTCCTCGTTCGCGGTGTCAAAGTCGACACCCAGGTCGTCGGTGAGGAAGCTGCGCAGTGACTGATGGCGGTTCCACACCTCCCGACCATAGACGCGGCCTTCGGGCGTCAGCGTGATGCGGCCGTAGCGTTCCTGCTCGATGTAGCCGTCGGCGCGCAGCGTGGCGAGAGCCTTGTTCACGCTCGCCTTGGAGACGTTGAGCATCGTCGCGATGTCGACAGAGCGCACCTCCGCCTTCTCCTGCGACTCCCCAATGCGCACGATTGCCTCGAGGTAATCCTCGTTTGCCGAGGTGAGATGTGTTCGTTCTTCTTCCATGGCACGTCCCTTCGATATAACTAGGCGATTACATTTGGCGTGTCCTCTGGTATCCCTAAGTATACGGCAACCACCTCGGTGTTCCCTCGTGTCAGCCTGGGGAATCGCGCAGGTTCGCACGCCCG
This sequence comes from Coriobacteriia bacterium, assembly GCA_018368455.1. Taxonomy (NCBI): domain Bacteria; kingdom Bacillati; phylum Actinomycetota; class Coriobacteriia; species Coriobacteriia bacterium. The sequence goes on along the minus strand of JAGZEG010000018.1, from coordinate 27,178 downwards.
CCATCTGGCGGCGAGACATCGGGCGGGTATACGATACGGTGCCATGCGTATGCAGCCTAATCCACGCGACGCGAAAGGACCGCCCCATGTCGCTCAAGCTCGATCAGATAGCTCACCAGGTGTTTGACGCGCTCGCGCACGACTATGCCGGCATGGCCGAATGCGACGACAGGCTCGGCGCCCAGTGGGATGCCCTCGTTGCTCGCTCAGCAAGGACTCGCCTGCTCGACGACCGCCTGCTCTACCAGTACGTTACGCAGCGTCTCGCCAGCCTCGGCGACCACAACCTATGCTTCCTCGCTGGGCCCAACTGCAGCTACACGCCCGAGACCTGTGGCTTCGATGTGCGGCGCCACGAAGACGCGCTCTTTGTGACACGCGCGGGCCAAGACGGACGTGTCCATGCGGGTGATGCACTCACGACGATCAACAACAGCAGCCTCGACGCGCACCTGCAGCGCGTGCTGGGCAATCCCACCGGCAGCGACGACCCTGCGCGCCAGGCGTGGGCCCCCGTGCTCGCCCAGGCATCTCACAGCCGCGTGCGTCGCACTGACGGCAGCATGGCTGATCTTCGTCTGCGCCGATTCCCTTCCCTACCCGGCGCGACCGGCCCCTGCTCGCTGGCGATGCAAGACGACGGCACCATCGTGCTCACCGTGACACAGCTCGACAACGGTGAGCTGGGCGAGCTCATCGATGCGCATGCGCGCGAGCTTGCGAAGGCGCCCCGCCTCGTCATCGACGTGCGCTCGTGCGTCGGAGGCGCCGAGACCAACGCCTACCCGCTGCTCGACTACCTGTTCGACGAGGACGGCGACCTGCACGACATAGAGGGCCCCGAGGTGGTGCTCACGAACTACACCGTAGCAAACTGCCACAGACGCGAAATGCAGATCGCCCAGCTCCGAGCCCTTGCACGCGTGCGCGATGACGACGAGACGCGCACGACGCTCTCATGGCTCGACGACAACCTTGAGACGGTGCGCGCCAATCGAGGCAAGGGATATGTCGAGGAGGTCGTCGAGGCCGACTCGCTGCCCGTGCACGCAGGCCCCAAAGGCCAGCACGTTCTACTGCTCACGGACGTGACCTGCGGCGACGCGGCCGAGTGGCTCGTACGCCTCGCCCAGGGCTCACCGCGCGTCACGACGGTCGGGCGCGCGACGATGGGCACGCTCGACTACGCGAACCCCCTGGCCATGACGTTCGAGGACCGCTTCATCTTCGTCTACCCGATGAGCAAGACGAAGGCAGCGGCCGAGGGGCGTGGCATGCGTGGCATCGGCATCACGCCCGACATCGTCGTGCCGTTCACGCCCCGGGAATGCACCGAGGACGTCGTGCTCGCCCGGGCGCTCGAGGCATAGCTCTGCCGCTGCGCTCTCCGAGGGCGGCGGCTACGCCTTTGGAGAGCGCAGCGTGTCAACGAGGTCGATCAGCTGCTGCTTTGAATGGATGTGCAGCTTGCTGTAGATGTTCTTGACGTGCGTGCGCACCGTGTTCTCCGACACGACGAGCCTCGTGGCGATGGACTGGCGCGTATTGCCGCGAGCCAGCAGCTCCAGGACCTCCCCCTCGCGCTCGGACAGCCCGTGACGCGCCGTGAGCTGTGCGCAGGCGCGCGCGATGTCGTCCGCGCCCTTGGCATCGGCCGGAACGCCTGACGCCGCGTCCCCACCGGCCGCGGGAGCCACAGCTTGGCGCGAGGGCGTCGCGGCGTCGCCCTCGCGCGCAGGCTCTCCCCCGGCTTTCGGATACCGGGCCGCCGCCATGAGGCTCGACCCGATGATGGCGAGGACCGTGTGCAACACGACGAGCGCGTTGACGGCCGACTCGTCCGTCCCAAACAGCGCGCCCATGGTGCTGCCGAACAGGCAGCCGACCGCAAAGCCGCCGGAAAGCAGCGACCAGCCAGCCGAGAACACGAGGCCGAGGCTGCCAACGCCGCTCTGCGATATCTCGATGACGAGCAAGATGACGAACGCCTGCACGAACTGCCAGACGGCTAGCGTGATGGGAGGCAGCCAGCTGCGCCCGCTCGCAGGCAGCACGATGTGTGCGAGGAACAGGATCGCGAGCAGGGGCGTGAGCACGCGGCCCATGACGGCAAGACGCACAGAGCCACGCGACGGCAGCAGGGCGGCTATGCCGGCGAGTGCCATGATGAGGCCGGGCCAGGCGATCTGCCTCGTCAGCCGACCCAGGCCCTCCGGCGTCATCTCGTGCGACGTCGTCCCCGTGATGGAGCCGAACACGAACGCGTACAGCACGAGCGCCACGAGCAGGACTCGATAGTGCTGGGAGCTCGTGGGCCGATACGTGACTTCCGCCGACGGCCCCTCGCTTGCGTTGTCCCACACGACAAGCCCGGCAACGGCGAGCAGGCCGCACAGAACGAACGCGAACACGACGGGCGTGCCCAGCGGCAGCGCCCCCAGAATGAAGCTCGCGACCTGTGCTATCGCCAGGGCAGCCAACAGCGTGCCGGCGCGGCGGCGGGCGTCCATGCGCGCGAGGGGCAGGATCCACACGAACAGGCCGAGCGACAGCGACGCGCCCGACACAAGCGAGCACGCATAGGCCACGGGTAGCACCGCGTTTGCGACGAGCGTGGCAACGCAGGCGGACAGCGTGCCCAGCGTCACCCCGACAAGGCCCCAGAACGCACGCAGGCGCGCGCTGGACGGGCGGTGCAGGGCAAGCTGCCCGCGCAGTATGGCGGCCATCGTCAGACACGCCACAAACGCGAACGCGACCTGCGGAGAAAGGGGCGACAGGCCGGACGCCGGGAACAGCGACGTGATCAGCGTCGACTGCCAGGCAAAGAACATACCGAGCGCAGCGGCGCCGCGCGCGCTCATCATCCCGCGCACGCGCTCGAGAGGCCGTGGGAGCGGCGCCCGGGAACCTGTCCCCTCGGCGCTCGAAGCACGGCTAAGGGACGCCGCGCAATCAGGGCGCCCCTCGGCATCGCAGGCCATGCCAGGGCCCGCGTTCATTGCGGCAACCGCCGCAGTCCGCGTCGTCTGTGCCACTCGCATCCCCCTAGCGAGAAGTACGGTATCCATCTGCCGCCCGCCGTCCGCTCTCGCCGTCCCCGTGGGACTCGGAGAAACCGTGGCGCGCCTCCCTGCATTGTGCCACGTTTTGCCGCGCCTGGCACGCCTCCGTCCGCGAGAGCCCGCCGCGCGCATGCGGCGCGCGGCAGTGGCCAGCCGAGCCCCCGCTCACGAGGGGTTTTCGCGGTGTGGCCTCCCAATGGCCGCACCGGCATGGCGCCAGGCGACGCCGGGCGGTAGGATGGGGGCGATCCACCTCGGCGCCCCGCACGCACGCGCGGCGCCCGACCCGCCCCCGCGACTCGGAAGGTCAGGCCCATGAACTCGTTTGTCGACACGCGCGGTCTCGCCGACACCCCGCTCTCGTTCTGCCAGGCCATCGTGACCGGCATCGCCCCCGGAGGCGGCCTGTTCGTTCCCCAGTCCATCCCGGCGCTCAGTGTGGAGCAGATCTGTGCCCTCGGCCAGTTGCCCTACGCCCAGCGCGCGGCGCGCGTCTACGAGGCGTTCGACATCGATATCCCCGCCGACGACATCGCCAGCCTCATGGCCGGCACGTACGCCGACAACTTCGACGACGAGCGCATCGCTCCCGTCGTGCCGCTTGGCGACAACGGCACGTACGTGCTCGAGCTGTTCCATGGGCCCACGAGCGCGTTCAAGGACATGGCGCTGCAGTGCCTTCCCCGCTGTTTTGAGTATGCGACAGCCAAGCTGCGCGCCAGCGGCGAGCTCGACCACGACCACCTCATCCTCGTGGCGACGTCAGGCGACACGGGCAAGGCGGCGCTCGAGGGCTTTGCCGGGCGCGAGCACGTGGGCATCGTCGTGTTCTATCCCGACGGCGGCGTGAGCGACATCCAGCTGCGCCAGATGACGACGCAGGAGGGCGCCAACGTCGGCGTCTTTGCGGCCCGCGGTGACTTCGACGACTGCCAGACGTCCGTGAAGCGCGCGTTTGGCGACGCTGCGTTCTGTGAGCGCCTCATGAGCGAGCACAACGTGGCACTGTCGAGCGCGAACTCCATCAACTGGGGCCGCCTCATGCCGCAGATCGTCTACTACCTGTCAGCCTATGCCGACCTCGTCTCCGCCGGCTCCGTGCACGCAGGCGACGCGATCGACATCTGCGTGCCTACAGGCAACTTCGGCAACATCCTGGCCGCGTACTACGCGATGCGCATCGGCCTGCCTGTCGGACGCCTCGTGTGCGCCAGCAACGAGAACAATGTGCTCACCGACTTCCTGACGACGGGCGTCTACGACATAACGGGCCGCTCGCTGCACCTGACGCCCTCCCCGTCCATGGACATACTCGTGTCGTCGAACCTGGAGCGCCAGCTGTTCGAGCTCACCGATCGCAACGCCGAGCGCGTGCGCGGCTGGATGGAGCAGCTCGCAAGCACGGGACGCTTCGAGGTTGACGCTGAGACGCGCGAGCGTCTGGGCGCGCTGTACGCGGCCGGCTTCGCCACGAACGACGAGTGCCTCGCCGCCATCGGGCGCGTCTTCGAGGAGCACGGCTACGTCGCCGACCCGCACACGGCCGTCGCGCTCGAAGTAGCGCGTCGCAACCGCAGCGAGCGTCCCATGCTCGTGGCGTCGACGGCGCACTGGGCCAAGTTCGGCCCCGCCGTGTGGCGCGGCCTGCACGGCATGAAGCTTGCCGACGAGCTGCCCGCCGACGTGGCGGGGCTCACGGGCCTCGAGCTCAACCGCCGCATCGCCGCCGAGACGGGTTCGAGCGTGCCTGAGGCGCTCGCCGCCCTCGAGGGGAGGGCGCGGCGTTTCGACACCGTCGTCGACGCCACGCAAGCCGGTGTCGAGGCCAGCGTCCTGGAATGGCTGGCACGCGCATAGAGGCGACCGGGATCGCGGACAGGTACATCCTCGCATGAGATAGGGCGGGCTTGCTGGGCGGGAAAGGCCCGGCAAGCCCGCTTTTTTGCTGCCCTGTCACGGAAGTGCCGTTTTCTGGACAAGAAAGCAAGCTGTGTATGGAGCCTCTTGCAAGTGGGGCCACCCGCCGATGGGCGCACGCTCCGCTACCTGCGACTCTCTTGGCGAGGAGGGGCCGCCTCCCGTTTCGGGTACCTCCTTCGCCATACACGGCTCGCCTTCTTGTCCACCGGGAACTCTCGGCACGGCAGAAAGGCGCGCCGCACCCCCAAAAGACGGCTACTTGGTGCAGCCTGAGCGCCCGCCTTTCCCGACCGCCTGCATCCATGGCATGTATGCCATACTGGCACCCGACCGTACCCGACCTCTGATTGGAGCGCTATGAGTGACGTCGTTGATCGTCTTATCCGCTACGCTAAGGTGGGAACGCCCTCCAATCCCGCCAACGAGGCGCAGGTGCCCTCGAACCCCGAGGAGCTCGACCTCGCCCGTCTACTCGCCGACGAGCTGCGCGCCCTGGGCATCGAGGACGCCTCCTGCGACGAGCACGCCTACGTCATCGGCCACGTGCCCGCCTCCGCCGGCGCCGAGGACCTGCCCTGCCTCGGCCTGCTCGCTCACATCGACGCCAGCCCCGACGCGCCCGCCCACGGCGTCGAGCCTCGCATCGTGCACTATGAGGGCGGCGAGCTGACGCTGGGCGTCGTGGACGGTGAGCCCATCACGCTCAACGCCGAGAACACGCCCGACCTGCCCAAGCTCGTCGGCAAGGACCTCATCTGCACGGACGGCTCCACGCTGCTGGCCGCTGACGACAAGGCCGGCGTCGCCGAGATCATGGCGCTCGTGGCTCGCATCGTTGCCGACCCGAGCATCCCCCATCCCCGTCTGGCCGTGTGCTTCGCCCCCGATGAGGAGATCGGCCACGGCTGCAGCCTGCTCGACCTGGACAAGTTCGGCGCGGACTACGCCTACACCATCGACGGCGCGGACATCGGCGGCGTCGAGTACGAGTGCTTCAACGCAGCGAGCGTCGACGTCGAGATCCGCGGCCACGAGATCCATCCCGGCAGCGCCAAGGACATCATGATCAACTCGCTGCACATCTTCGAGGAGTTCGACGCCATGCTGCCCGCTTGGGAGCGTCCGGAGCACACGGACGGCTACGAGGGCTTCTTCCACCTGGCCAGCGTGCAGGGCACGTGCGTGCACACGAGCGCGACCTACATCATCCGCGATCACGATGCTAAGCGCTTCGAGGCAAAGAAGCAGCTCGTCGTCGACGCCGGCAACCTGCTCAACAAGCGCTGGGATGAGCCGCGCGTCACCGTCACCGTGCGCGACCAGTACCGCAACATGGCCGAGGTCGTCGCGCCGCACATGCATCTCATCGACAACGCAAACGAGGCGTTCCGCTCGTGTGGCTACGAGCCGTACACGCTGCCGATCCGCGGTGGCACCGACGGCTCGCAGCTGTCGTTCCGCGGCCTGCCGTGCCCCAACCTGTCGACGGGTGGCTACAACTTCCACAGCGTGCGCGAGTTTATCCCGGTGTTCGCGCTCGAGGGCATGGTTGACGTGCTTCAGGCGCTGGCCGGACGCTACGCTGTGGCGCAGAACTAGTCGGGAGCCCGCCCCAGATTCAGCCCTACCGCGTCACATCGGCCCCCTCCCCTATCATCCGCGCACAAAACGGCCTCACCGTGCGGGGATGATAGGGGAGGGGGCTTTTGTGTATGCAGCATGTGCCGGTCGGCGAAACGGCGAACCCCAATCGGAGCAGGGCTCGCCTTTTCCCGCTCAGGCAGCGCCGCTCTCCCCGTCAACGCGCATGCCCCATCATTTCAGGCGTTCTCCACCCCAGGATTGGCCGCCATCCTCTCCCCAATCCCCCTTGCATTGTTCTTTATCCTCACGTTCGGCATGCACAAGGCCGCATACACCGCGAGAAGATGTGATGGTAGGCGCCTTCTCGCCTTGGCGGCGTCTCTGTGCATGGGTGTCCTTGCGTGGTGTCCGATAACTTTGCTCCTGCCCCTGGGCCTAGCATCCATGCCGTGGATGCGGCAGATGGCTCCAATCTTTTGTCTTCTGTGCCTCTCGTTGGCAATCGCACCGAAACGACGGCCATCGCCGATGCAGTCTGGCATAGGGGCGAAGGCACCCTCTGGAAAAATCGCAGCACTGAAGCACCAGAGCAATTCCCCCATAACGCGCAAAGGGCCGGACCGTTGCTCCGTCCGCCCCCGTCTCTCATCCCCCATCACTATTGAGAAGCTGCATGGCCTTCTTGCCGAGGCAGAACTCGCTCGCTTATCTTCTCGTGGGCTCACAAGTAGGGAGCTCGATGTCTTTTGCTCTTATGTCACAGGCATGTCATCGACACAGGCAGGAAGGCTATTGGGGATCTCGGACAAAACAGTGAGGGAATACTGGCGTCGCTGTAGAGTAAAACTAGACGTCAACGGCCTCGATGAAGTTGCGCCCAAATGGCGCGAACATGACGCTGGCTGATAGCAGACGGACCGCAATTCCCCATGAACAAGCATGCCCCTCATCAGGACAATTCGCGTCAGACACCGCTCGTTGTAAGCGGCTTTTCCGCCTCGCCTACAGACATAAGACCGAAGCCGCCTTACCTTTTGAGTATCGCGTCAAAAAGCTGGGGACAAAATCGACTCCGAGGTGGTTCATATGAGCATGGACAGAACAAGAAGCAAAGCGCACAGAGGGTTGGCGGCCACAGACATTGCCCGCTCAATAGCTGCAGGGGCCCGTCTGGGAGCAACGCCGTGCTTCGTCATCGCTTTGCTGGTGGTGTTTCGCGGAACAGGACCCTGGCTTGGACTAGTGTCCTGTCTGATGATCGCGTTGGCTTTACTAACAGCGGTCGTCTCGCTGCAAGGCCTGGGGTCGGTCAAGCCATCCGAGCCCCATCTATGACCCGAGAGGAGTTCACCTCAGACGTCATTCCAACAGGCTTCCGATCTCTGTGAACGGAACGACTTTCCCTCGTTTCGTTTGCATGGCATGGTCTCCACCATATACGACCGCCTGCGATCCAACATCAAGTCCAAGTTCATCGCCCGCTATGGCATTCAGGCTGTCAAAGTATCGAGAGTTATAGGTCGTGGATGACTTGCATTCGACCGCCTTGATGGCCTTCATGCCGCGTTCGATAAGAATATCGATCTCTCTCTTATGATCATCGCGCCAAAATGACAAATGAGGATCGCGCTTCCTAGCGTACGAGCGTTTCATGAGCTCGCAAATAACACCGCACTCGAACAACTGGCCCAAGTGGCCCGTGTCGTAAAGTGCTTCCGCGCTATCGCACCCCATAAGATACGCCGCAAGACCCGTGTCGTAAAAGTAGAGCTTTGGCGTCTTAACAAGTCGCTTTGTTGCATTTGAGAAGTGGGGACGCAGGCGAAACACGATACTGCTCGCCTCAAGTGTAGACAGCCACTCCCGAGCGGTTGACGGAGAGATCCCGCAATCGGATGCAAGCGATGAGAGGTTCAGGAGCTCCCCGCATCGCAGAGCGCACAGCCTAACGAACGTCTCGAAACCCGACAGATTTCTTACGCCGAGTTCAAGTCGAATATCACGCTCGAGATATGTCCCCAAGTAGTCAGAAAAGTAATCCTGAGGATCGATACCGTGCACGGCCGTTGCAGGATATCCGCCCCGATACAGCCATTCCGGCATACTCTGTAGTGGAACGCCGGCTCCCCTCAGCTCCTCATACGAAATAGGCAGCAAAGTGAACAGGGCAACTCTGCCCGCCAAAGACTGACTGACTGACCGCATGAGGAGAAAGTTCTGGGAGCCCGTAAGAATAAACTGCCCCGCCATCCTATCCTCATCAACAATGCCCTGGAGATAAGAGAAAAGCTCAGGAGTACGTTGTGCTTCATCAAAGATGACATGGGAGCGATTACGTGACAAGAACGCCTTCGGGTCGTCCTCGAATTCAGCCCTCGTATCAGGGTTTTCCATCGAAAGGTACGCGTAGTCAGGAAACGCAAGACGGGTAAGAGTCGTCTTGCCGCTTTGTCTTGGACCCGTTATCGAAAGTATGGGGTACTGCTGTGCGCTCTCAAGAAGCTTCGTCTTCATCTCGCGAGGAATCATCGGCGTCGCCTCCAGTCGATTCAATATGGCGCAAGGTTGTGCTCTAACGAATTATCTCGCGAGGCATGCGCCGGTTACATCTGCTACTTACTAATTGGCGCAAATTCTACTTACCGATCAGCGCAGATTCTACTAGTCGATTGGCGCAAGTTCTACTGTGCAATTAGCGCACATCCTACTTACCGATTGGCGCAGAATTCCCGCCCGCAAGAACGACCTACATCAGCGGAGCAACGAGACGCAGGATACGACGACCAATCTTGAGGGGACCGAGCTTCTCGTCGGCATATTGGGCGGTCACCTCGGCGCTCTCGTCGAACGTCTGCTTGAAATCGGCCGCGATATCGGCGATGGCCGGACACCGATACAGGACGCACCCGTTCTCGAAGTGCAGATAGAGGCTGCGATAGTCCAGGTTGATCGTGCCGACCGTCGCCACGTCGCCATCCACCAGCATCTGCTTGGCGTGGATGAAGCCAGGCGTCCACTCGTAGATGCGCACGCCATAGCGAGCCAACTGTGCATAGTACGAGCGCGTCACGCGATACACCATCTTCTTGTCAGGGATTCCCGGCGTCACGATGCGCACGTCAACACCTCTGCGCGCAGCCAGCGTGAGCTCGCGCGTCATCTCATCCGTGATGATCAGATACGGCGTCGTCACCCACAGGCGCCGCGTCGCGCCCTTGATGACGTTGAGGTAGACGTCCTCCGCCGTCGCCGTGCGATCGAGAGGCGAGTCACAGTACGGCTGGACCCAGCCCTCTCCCGCGCCCGAAGTCGCAGGTTCATCTGCCGGAAAGTACCGGTCAAACTCCCCCTTATCCGTCTCCTCGATGGCGTTCCACATCTCGAGGAACGTCGCCGTCAGCGAGCGCACTGCCGCCCCCGTCAGGCGTACACCCGTGTCTTTCCACATGCCATAGGGGTGCGTGACGTTGAAGTACTCGTCGGCGAGGTTATAGCCGCCCGTATAGCCCACGTGCCCATCCACGACCGTGATCTTGCGGTGGTCTCGGTTGTTCAGAAGGACGCTGACGACAGGCACGAACGGGTTGAACACGCGACACTGGACGCCGATGGCCTCCATGCCCGCAATGAACTCCTTGTTGATGAAGCCAAAGCTCCCCATGTCGTCATAGATGACGCGCACCTCAACGCCTTCGGTGACCTTGCGCGCAAGCAAGCGCTTGAGCGGGGCGAGCGCCGCTGAGTCCTCGATGGCGTGGTACTCAAGAAACACGAACGACCGCGCCTCTGCGATATCCGTCAGCTGAGCCCTATAGCCACACGCCGCATCCCCGTAGAAGCGAACGTCTTCGCAGCGATAGAGGGGAGCCGGCACGCCAGATGGCTTTTCGGCAAGATAGCGCGCCTCGTTTCCGAGCACGACGTTCTCCGCTGTCAGCTCGGCAAGATCGCCAGGACGAGGCGGGACGGTCTTGCTCAGCGAAGCGTCGATGCGCTCGAACTTGCTGCGCGCAAAGTGCAGAGGGATGGAGCCCTCTATGAGGATGAACAGGAAGATACCGAACACGGGCAGGATGAGCAGTACGAACGTCCACAGAATCTTGTAGGCGGCGTTCTGGTCGCGCCCAAGCACGAACAGCACCATAACGACGGCTATTGCCTCGAATGCGGCCTGCACAACGGTTGACCACAGGTAAAACCGCATCATGAGCACGAGCAGCCAGGCGATCTGCACCAAAAGCAGCAGGGCAACGACTATCACCCTGAACACGCTGTTCTTTACTTCGGTGCCAGCCTTCTGATCCATCTGGCGCTGTTCGCCCTCCCCGCCCCTATTTCGCGGGATCTGGCACGTCGATGTGGCAGCACGTCGCACCGACCTCGCTCAGCTTCTCCGTGAAGCGCTCGTAGCCACGCGCGATGTGGTGCGTGCTCGAGACGTACGTCGTGCCGTCGGCCACAAGCCCCGCCAGGACGAGCGCAGCACCGCCACGCAGGTCGGGAGACTTCACCTGGGCGCCCGAAAGGCGCGACGGCCCCTTGACGAGCGCGTGTCGCTCCTCGACGCGGATATTCGCCCCCATGCGAACAAGCTCAGCGACGAGCATGAAGCGATTCTCGAAGACGTTCTCCGTGATGTAGCTCGTGCCATCGGCCAGACAGTCCAGCGTCATGAACTGAGCCTGCATGTCCGTCGGAAAGCCGGGATACGGCAGCGTCTGCACGTCCACCGGCACGAGGTGCGACGCACGCGACACCGTGACGGAGTCGGCCTTGCGCGTGACGGGGACGCCCATCATCTCCATCTTGCGCAGCGGAATGTCGAGATGGTTGGGGTCAAAGCCCTCGACCGTGAGGTTTTCGCCACAGAGAGCGCCGGCCACGAGGAATGTGCCAGCCTCAATGCGATCTCCAACGCACTCGTGGTCACAGGCGTGCAGCGAGGCGCCACCATGGATCTCGATGATCGGCGTGCCCTCCCCTGTGATGTCTGCACCCATGGAAATGAGCATGTGAGCAAGGTCGACGATCTCAGGCTCGCGAGCCGCGTTCTCAATGATCGTCGTCCCCTTTGCCCCCACGGCGGCCATCATGACGTTCTCCGTTGCGCCGACGCTGGGGAAGTCAAGCGTGACCATCGTGCCGCGCGTCCCGTTGGGCGTCTCGGCGTGGATGTAGCCATGCCTGCTCTCAAACACGACGCCAAGGGCCTCAAGGCCAACGAGGTGCTGGTCGATGGAGCGCGCGCCGATGTTGCACCCGCCCGGCATAGCAACGACAGCACGACCGAAGCGCACGAGCAGCGGGCCGAGCACCGTGATAGAGGCTCGCATGCGCGAGACGAGCTCGTACGGCGTCACCCACTTGTCGACGCCGGTCGTGTCGATCGTGATCTCGTGCCCCTCGTGCGTCACGACAGCACCGAGCGTCTCGAGCACGCTGCCCATCAGGTGTACGTCCGAGATGTCGGGCATGCGGGTGAGATGATATGTTCCAGGCGCCATAATCGTGGCTGCCATGAGCTTGAGGGCGGAGTTCTTCGCGCCTTCGACGTGAATCGTCCCAGACAGCGTTGCCCCACCGTCAACCTTGATGACGTCCATCACACGCCCTTCCCTTGCCGGACAATGCCGCGCCGCGAGGTATGCTCACTTCGTTCGTACCCAGTATCTCGCCTGTCGTACAAGCATAGCGCAGTTTGCCTGATGCACACATGATAGCTTGACCGCGATCGAACGCCAGGGGCGCTCCCTCTACAAAAAGCGGCCCGCCAGTGCATCATCTGCACCGACGGGCCGCCTGTCAAACCATAAACCGTGCGTTTGAACCGTTACGCCTGCTCGCCGGTAGCGGCAGCGATAAGCAGCTCAAACCAGGCCTTCTGCCCCTTGTAGTACGCATACTCGGGGCTGTCGACACCCAGGGCATTGAGGTGCGCCTCGGCATCGGCAAGATCAGAACGAACGGCCGTGACATCGAGATCCTCGAGAGCCTGCGCGTTGTCGGCAAGCACGATGACCTCGTTGTCCTTGACCTCGGTGTAGCCACCCGAGACAACGAACTTCGTCTCGTGGCCGCGACCGCCAGCCTGGGTGGTGACGCGCACCACGCCGGCCGTCAGGCTGGAGACGAACGGCTCGTGGCCCCTCATCACGCCGAATCCGCCGAGCTCACCGGGAAGACCCACATAGGAGGCCTCCTCGGAGAACACCGCCTTCACGGGCGTGACGATCTTGCACTTCAGCGTGTCAGCCATGTCAGCGCCCTTCCTTTCGTTTGAGCGTGCAAGCGTAAGGACGGGTTGTTACTTGGCCGACATCTTTGCGGCGCGCTCGCGCACGTCGTTGATGTCGCTGGCGTAGCGGAACGCCTGCTCGGGAAGATCGTCGCACTTGCCGTCGATGATCTCAGCGAACGAGCGCACTGTGTCCTCGAGCTTCATGTAGACGCCCGGGTTGCCGGTGAACTGCTCCGCGACGTGGAAGTTCTGGGACAGGAACTGCTGGATCTTACGAGCACGGTTGACGACCAGCTTCTGGTCCTCGGAGAGCTCGTCCATACCCAGAATGGCGATGATGTCCTTGAGGTCGGAGTACTGCTGCAGCAGCTCCTGAACCTGCGTCGCCACGCGATAGTGCTCTTCGCCGACGATCAGCGGGTCAAGGGCCGACGAAGAGGACGCCAGCGGGTCAATAGCCGGGTACAGACCCAGCGAGGCGATCGAACGGCTCAGCGTCGTCGTGGCGTCCAGGTGAATGAACGTCGTGGCGGGCGCCGGGTCCGTCAGGTCGTCAGCGGGAACGTAAACGGCCTGGACCGAGGTGATCGAGCCGTTCTTCGTCGACGTAATGCGCTCCTGCAGGTCGCCCATCTCCGTGGAGAGCGTGGGCTGGTAACCGACCGCCGAAGGCATACGGCCCAGCAGAGCCGAAACCTCGGAGCCAGCCTGCGAGAAGCGGAAGATGTTGTCGATGAACAGCAGAACGTCTTGACCCTGATCACGGAAGTACTCGGCCGTCGTCAGGCCAGCCAGGCCGACGCGCAGACGGGCTCCCGGGGGCTCGTTCATCTGACCGTAAATCATGCAGGTCTTGCTGATGACGCCCGACTCGCTCATCTCGAGGTAGAGGTCGGTGCCCTCACGCGTGCGCTCACCGACGCCCGTGAAGACCGAGGTGCCGCCGTGACCGATAGCCAGGTTGGAGATGAGCTCCTGGATCAGAACGGTCTTGCCGACGCCTGCGCCGCCGAACAGACCCGTCTTGCCACCACGGACGTAGGGCTCAAGCAGGTCGATGGCCTTGATGCCCGTCTCGAAGATCTCCGTGGACGTGGAGAGCTCCTCGAAGGCAGGGGCCGGATGGTGAATGGGATAGTAGTCCTCGACCTCAGGCATCGGCTTGTTGTCGACGGGCTGACCCATGACGTTCCAGACGCGACCGAGGGTCTGAGGACCAACGGGCATCTTCATGGGGGAGCCGGTGTCGACCGCCTCGGCGCCGCGCTGCAGGCCGTCCGTCGAAGACATGGCGACCGTACGGACGATACCGCCCGGGCGGTGAGCCTCGACCTCGAGAACGGTCTGAATGCGGCCGACCGGGGTCTCCGCGTCAACCGTAAGGGCGTTGTAGATCGCCGGCATGTTGCCCTCGTCGAATTCGACGTCGACGACAGGGCCGATGATGCGGACGATGCGCCCGATGTTCTTGGAATCGCTCATCGTCTATTCTTCCTTCTCCTGGGCCGCGGCACCTGCGACGATCTCGGTGATCTCGGTGGTGATGGCGCCCTGGCGTGCACGGTTGTACTGCAGCTGCAGGGTGTTGATGATCTCGGTCGCGTTATCCGTGGCCGACTTCATCGCCTTGCGGCGGGCGCCCTGCTCGCCGGCAGCCGAGTCGATCAGGGCGTGGTAGGTCATCGTCACGACGTACGCCGGGAGGAGCCGGTTAAGCACGGCAGCCTCGTCAGGCTCGAAGTCGAACGTCGCCTCGGGGCCCGCAGAAGTCCCTGCCGTCTCCTTGGCCTGCACCTGCACGGGAAGGAGCTGCTCAACGCGCAGATCCTGGTCGGCGGCGTTGCGAGCGTGGTTGTAGAACACCACGACCTCGTCGACGTCGCCCTTCTCGTACGCAGAGCGGGCGTAGGAGGCGATGCGGTTGGCCTCGTCAAACGTGGGGTCCGCGGACAGGCCCGCGAACTTCATCTCAGCCGAGACGCCGCGATAGCCGAAGTACCCGATTGCCTTCTTGCCGCAGAGGATGAACTTCGTGCTGACGCCCTGGGCTGCGTAGTCCTGGGCCATCCTCTCTGCGGTACGGAGGATCTGGGTATTGAAGGCGCCTGCGAGGCCACGGTCAGAGGTGACCACGACAAACAGGACGCACTTCTTTTCGGCATGGGCCTCGAGAAGCGGATGCGAGGCCTCGCCGGACGTACCGGCGAGGTTGCTCAGCATCTCCAACATTGCCTCGGAGTACGGGGTCGCCGCCACGACACGATCAGTCGCACGACGGATCTTCGCGGTAGCCACCATTTCCATGGTGCGCGTGATCTGCTTCGTGCTCTTGACCGAAGTGATGCGCTTCTTGATGTCGCGGAGGTTAGCCATGCTTACACCTGGCTTTCGGCGACGAACTGCTCGTGATACGCCTTCACAGCCGCCTTGAGCTCGCCAGCGAGCTCGTCAGAGACCTTGCCGGCCTTGATCTTCGCGGTGAACTCAGGGTGCGTGGCATGCATGTTATCGAGCAGGCCGTTACGGAACGGCACAACCTGCTCGACCGCCAGGTCATCCAGGAAGCCGTTGACGCCCGCGAAGATGGACATGACCTGGTCGGCAACGTCCATCGGCTTGTAGCGAGGCTGCTTAAGCAGCTCGTACATGCGCGAACCACGGGTGAGCTGATCCTGCGTCGTCTTGTCCAGGTCGGAGCCGAACTGGGTGAAGGCCTTGAGTTCGTCGTAGGCGGCGAGATCGAGGCGCAGGTTACCAGCGAACTGCTTCATGGACTTGATCTGGGCAGAACCACCGACACGCGACACGGAGATGCCGACGTCGACAGCGGGGCGCTGACCCTGGAAGAACAGGTCCGTCTGCAGGTAGATCTGGCCGTCGGTAATGGAGATGACGTTCGTCGGAATGTATGCCGACACGTCACCGGCCTGGGTCTCGATGATCGGCAGAGCCGTCAGCGAGCCGGAACCGTTCTCCTCGTTTAGCTTGACGGCGCGCTCAAGCAGACGCGAGTGCAGGTAGAAAATGTCGCCAGGGTACGCCTCACGTCCCGGCGGGCGGTGCAGCGTCAGCGACATCTGGCGGTACGCCACGGCCTGCTTCGACAGATCGTCGTACACGCACAGAACGTGGCCACCGGGGTTGTCCTTCGACGCCGGCTTGCCGTCCTTGCCGTTGTACATGAAGTACTCGCCGATGGCGGCGCCGGCCATAGGAGCGATGAACTGCAGCGGTGCAGAGTCAGAGGCCGAGGCCGACACGATGATCGTGTAGTCCAGGGCGCCGTGCTGCTCCAGCGACTCGCGAATGGCCGCCACCGTCGAGGCCTTCTGGCCGATGGCGACGTACACGCAGATCATGTTCTCGTTCTTCTGGTTGATGATCGTGTCGATGCCGACGGCCGTCTTGCCCGTCTTGCGGTCACCGATGATCAGCTCGCGCTGGCCGCGGCCGATCGGGATCATCGCGTCGATGGCGAGCAGGCCCGTCTGGACGGGCTCGCACACCGGCGTACGGCTCATAACGCCAGGGGCCTTGAACTCGATGGGACGAGCACCCTCAGCGTGGATGGGGCCCAGACCATCGATGGGCTGGCCCAGCGGGTTGACAACGCGGCCGAGCATCTCCCGCGAAACGGGAATCTCGAGAATGCGGCCGGTCGTATGAACCTCGTCGTTCTCCTTGATGACGTCAACGTCACCGAGCAGAACGGCGCCGACCTCTTCCTCCTCGAGGTTCTGCGCAAGGCCATAGACCTTCTTGCCCGTCGAGCTCACGAACTCGAGGAGCTCGCCAGCCATGGCGTCGCGCAGGCCCTCGATACGGGCGATGCCGTCTCCGACCTGAATGACCGTACCGACCCCGCGCGTGTCAACCGTGGTGTTCAGCGAGTCGAGCTGCTTCTTGAGCGCCGCCTCGATGTTAGCAGCGGTAATCTCCGCCATTACTTCTCACCTCCGGTAGACGCGGTCGAAAGCACCGCACGAGCATGGGTCAGCTGCGTCTTGACGCTCGCGTCCATGCGCTTGCCATGCGTGCTCATGATGATGCCTCCCACGATGGAGCGGTCCACCTTCTCATTGAGGCGAACCTCCCCGCCGAGATCGGCGGAAAGCTTCTTCTTGATGACCTCGCGAAGGTGGTCATCAAGTGCAACGGCCGTGGTGACGTCCACCACGATCGTGTTGGTCGCCTTCTCGGCGGCCTCTCCGTACGCCGTGACCACGCGGCCGAGCAGACGCATGTCGCCACGCTCTGCCATGACCGCGATGACCGAGACGACCTCGGGTGCGAGCCCCGCAAAGGCGTCCCTGATGAGCGCCGACCGGTTCTCTGCGGGAACGTTGGCGTTCCCGAGGAACTCACGCATCTGGGCGGACTTGTTCACCGTCGCGTAGACGCAGCGCAGGTCGTCAATGTTCTCGAAGACCCGCTCAGACGCCTGGGCGGCCTCAAGGAGGCAGGAGACGTACGTAGCGACGCTCTGCTTGTCCAGAGTGCGATTAGTTGGCATCGAGGGTCCCCGCCTCAGCGACGTACTTCTCGATCAGCTTGCGCTGATCGGCGTCGGACAGGTCCTGACCGATGAAGCGACCGGCAACCGCAACCGAGAGATCCGCGACGGAGCCCTGCAGGTCGGCGATAGCGGCCAGCTTCTCCTTCTCGATGGTCTTCTTGGCCTTGGCAAGCATCTCGTCGGCCTGAACCTGGGCCTGAGCCGTGATGTCGGCCTTGACCTGCTCACCGGCACGGCGAGCCTCGTCAACGATGCCAGCGGCCTCACGACGAGCGTCAGCGAGCTGCTTCTTGTACTCATCGAGAGAACGCTGGGCCTCGATCTTAGCGGCCTCAGCCTCTTCGAGGTTGTTCTTGATGGTCTCCGAGCGCTTGTCGAGCATGCCTACGATCGTAGGCCACGCGAACTTGGCAAGGACGAACCAGATCACCAGGAACGCAATCAGCGCCGGGATGAACTCGTTCATCTTCGGGATGATCATCGAGAGTCCAGCGCCGGACTCCTCTTCAGCGAACGCGAACGACGGAGTGGCCAGTGCGGTGAGGGCAGCTGCGAAAGGCAGCGTGTACGCCGCGGCGACAGGCTTGCGTGTCTTCATTGACTCACCTCCATCGACTCGTTGGCTAACAGTGCTCATCGTCTGAAAACTAGGCGATGAGGGTAGCCACGAAGCCGATGAGGCCCAGAGCCTCGCAGAAGGCGGCGGCCAGGATGAACACCGTGAACAGACGACCCTGAACCTCAGGCTGGCGAGCCATGCCGGTCGTGGAGCCGTACGCAGCCAGGCCAATGCCCAGGCTGGCACCGATAACGGCAAGACCATAACCAATAACGCCCATTGTTCCTCCTCAGAACAGGTGCCCGACCTCTTTGCCGAGCTTTTCCAATAGAACACGCATTGCCTATGTCATCGGCCGCGACGGCCGCAATGACCAACACTGTGGCGCCCGTGGACGCCGTCTTGCCGTTGAGCTGCTTTCGCAACCCTCAGGCTTGCCTCAAACCTTAGTGCTCGGACTCAGCGAGCTGGATGTAGACCGTGCTCAGGATCGTGAAGACGTAGGCCTGGATGACGGCAACCGCCATCTCGATGGCATAGATGAGGATGAGGATGACCATCCACACGATGGAGGGCAGGGCGCCGGCGAGCGTGCCCATCGTAAAGTCCATGAGCATCGGCATGATGCACAGCGACGTCATGAGAGCGAACGTGCCCATGACGACGTGGCCGGCGAACATGTTGGCGAACAGTCGGATGGCGAGAGAAACAAGACGGATGATCGTCGAGAATGCCTCGAGAATGCCGACGAAGACGGCCAGCGGCGCAACAACGCCCTTGGGGGCCAGCGACTTGATGTAGCCACCCACGCCGAGGTTCTGGATGGAGACGCGGATGAAGTACACGAACGAGACGGTGGCCAGGGCCGCTGTGACGCCGATCGTGCCCGTGCCAGGCTTGCAGCCGGGGATGATACCCACGATGTTGCAGATGGCGATGAAGAAGAACAGCGAGAGCAGGAAGGGCACGTGCTTGGCGCCCTTGGGGCCGATCGTGGCCATGACAACGTCGTTGCGCACGAACTCGACCGCAAACTCAATGGCGTTCACGAAGCGGCCCTTGGGAACGAGGGAGACGCGCCTCTTGGCGGCGAAGATGATGATGAGGAGCAGGACGACAGCGACCAGCATCCAGAAGATGTACTGGGTGAGGCCGAAGATCTCGTTGCCGTACATCGCTGGAGCGAAGAACTCCGAGACGAGGTGGTCGATCTCCTGCGGCAGGTTTGCCAAGGCTTCCATGTCTACTTGCTCCTCACGTCAGGACGCGGCTTCTTCAGGAACCACACCGCACCGATGATAACCATAACGAAGAACAACGCAACGAACGCGATCGTGAATGGGGCCATCGCAGAGCGCGCAAGTACATACGCGCCAAGCAGCGACACCGCCACGATCAAAACCGACGCTCCCACAGCAACAAGAGCCGGCAGAACACTGAGCCCATGCGCGCGCTTTGCGTAGGCGAATGCGACCAGATACGGTGCACCGCCTGCCGCCCCACAGAGGGCCCCAGCGACGATGGGAAGCACTTCACCTTCCATTACCGCAGCTCACACCCTCTCCTACGCGCTCCGCACCTCGTGCGAGCAAACAAATCCCGCCGTGGCGCAGCGGCAGCCTGATGTATGGTACCTATCGCCGGCCACCGTTTCAACGCACACACTGAAGAATATACTCATCGTCCCGACAGACTGTCGACAAACTTCACAATCCCCGCAAAAGCGCCCATTTCACCCGGCAGCGGCGTCTTACACGCGTCGTACAATCAGATAAAATGCCCAGGTTAGAGGGGGTGAAGCTCGGGAGCAAGCACCGGGAGCTGGGCTGCGAGTGCCCCCTGCGACGCCTTGTCGTAGTGCACGACGTCCACCCCGGCTTCCTCGAGCAGGGCGCAGCTGAGCTCGTCGGGGTAGGACTCGCCAAACACGATGCGGCGCACGCCAGCGTTGATGAGCATCTTCGTACACTGGACGCACGGATGCGCCGTGCAGTAGAGCGTCGCACCGTCCGAGGCAATGCCACCGTGTCGCGCAGCCTGGACAAGAGCGTTCTGCTCGGCGTGCAGCCCCCGGCACAGCTCGTGCTGCACGCCTGAGGGGATGCCGAGCTGCTCGCGTAGGCAACCACGCACGTCACAGTGCTCGATACCCGACGGCACACCGTTGTAGCCCGTCGCCAGGATGCGCTTGTCGTAGACGAGCACGGCACCCACGTGGCGACGAACGCACGTCGATCGTGTGGCGACGACGTGCGCGATCTGCATGAAGTAGTCATCCCAGCTAGGACGTGCGCAGGCACCGTGCCCCGGCACCTGCGCGCACGCTGGCGTCGCTTCTGGGATGTGGCCCTGGGTGGCGTCCACGACGGCTAGTTGGCGCTGGGATCGGCCGGGCCGAACTTCGCGTCGAGCTTGGCGTCGATGCTCTCAGCGAGCGTCGAGCGCACGGGCGTCACGTGAGGCGCCTGCGGAGCGGACGTAAGCTTCTCGGCAACGTCAAGCGCCATGATCTTCGCGACGCGCTGGGCGTGACGGCCGCCCTCGAACTCACTGACGAGGAAGACCTTGAGGATGCGCTTGTTCTCCTCGAGGCTCACGAAGCGGCCGGACAGCGTGATGACGTTCAGGTCGTTGTGACGGCGCGCGAGATCAGCGAACTCGGGGCTCGTGATGCTCGAGGCGCGGATGCCGCGCACCTTGTCGGCCGCGAGTGCCATGCCGATGCCCGTGCCACACACGAGCACGCCGCGATCGGCCTCGCCCTGTGCGACAGCATGCGCAACCTTGACTGCGTAGTCGGGGTAGTCGACGCGCTCAGCGTCTTCGGGGCCCAGATCGATCACCTCGTTGCCTAGCTCCTTAAGGAACGGCACGAGCTGCTGCTTCTGCTCGAAGCCGGCGTGGTCGGAGGCGATGGCGATGCGCATGGTAGGACCCCTCTCAATGGCGTGCGAATCCGCAGTTACGAGCCATTCTAACCCGCAGGTGCCGCGCAAGCCTCGTCGCTAGGACGCGGCGACGATCTCCATGATCTGCGCCGCAGGTATGGCGCCCTCGCGCGCTATGCCGGGGGCGTGCGCGTCCGTACAGACGACGACTGTCGACGCCTGCGTACCGTGATGCGGCTTTGCATCGTCGAGCGCAACGGCAGCGCCCTCGACGATGCGCGCCTCAAGCTCCGAGAACGCGTCGACGGCAGGCACGCCGCTCGTGTTGGCGCTCGTCGTGGCAAGCGGGCATCCAAGCTCGCAAGACAGCGCGACGACGGGCGGAGCGGCAGGCATACGCAGGGCAATTGTGCCGTCAGGGCCGAGATAGGCCGGGGGCACCGCATCGGAAGCACGCACGACAAGTGTGAGTCCCCCTGGCCACAGCTCACGCGCGAGGGCACGGGCATAGGCAGGGACGTCTGTTCCATAGACGCCGAGGGCGGAGGCGTCGGCGACGAGCCAGGGGATGGCCTTGTCATGCGGGCGGCGCTTGAGAGCGAATAGGCCCGCGGCGCCGTCGGGGTTCGCACCGACGGACTGCGCTACGCCGTAGACCGTGTCGGTGGGAACGACAGCGACACCGCCCGAGCGCAGGGCATCTGCAGCGTCCGCTATGACGGAGGGCTCGGGCTCGTCCCAACTCACGCGTAGGACCCGCCCCATCAGAGCTCGACCTCCCCCTCGATCGCCGTCCTCGGGTCAGGAGCATCGCCTGCGCGGACGGCGCACAGGATGCGGTCGCGACCCGTCAGATCGCGCACGATGCGCACGTCGCGATATCCGGCGCGCACGCCGGGCAGCTCGCTTGCCGCCACGAGCGTGTCCTCGTGCAGCTCGCAGGCGAGCAGGCCGCCGGGACGCAGGGCACGCGTACCGAGGTCGACGAGGCGGCGGAACACGTCGAGCCCGTCGGGGCCGCCGTCAAGCGCGAGCGCCGGCTCGAAGCCGCCAACCTCGCGCGGCAGCAGGGCCATCTGGGCAGACGGGATGTACGGGGGATTGGAGACGAGCACGTCAAACGCACCGTCATCGGCACCAGCGACGCCCGTCGCGAGATCGGCCTGCACGATGTCGACACTGCCGGCCAGCCCAAGAGCGTCGCGATTGCGCGTCGCGAGTTCGACGGCCGTCGGAGAGATGTCCGTGGCAACGACGCGCGCGGCCGGGCACTCCCCCGCGATGGACAGCGATATGCACCCCGTCCCCGTGCCGACCTCCAGCACGCGCAGCGGCGCCGGCGGTCCCGCAGGCACGTCGGCCTGAGCTACACGTTCGTTGAGGTAGGACAGCACCTCGTCGACGAGGATCTCCGTCTCGGGCCGCGGGATGAGCACGCCCGGCGCGCACTTGAGCACGATATGACGGAAGCCCACCTCGCCCGTGACGTACTGCAGCGGCTCACCCCGGCCACGCCGGGCAACGCCGTCGTGCAGCGTCGAAAGCTCGGCGGCGTCGAGCGGGCGATCGTAGTTAACGTAGAGGTCGACGCGCGACAGGCCTGTCGCGGCACAGAGCAGCCATTCCGCCGATAGGCGCGGGTGCTCGTCACCACGGCGCGTCAGAAAGTCACGCGTCCACTCGAGAGCGGAGCACACCGTCCAGAGCTTGCGCTCCCCGTTCGAAGCATCTGCCGCTACCATGCGTCCGCTACGCCCCCAGGGCGGCGCTCGTCACGCTCACCGTGGCAACCGTGCCCGTCGGCACCCACTGCGCGTATAGCGTCACGTCGGACGAAGGTACAAAGACCTGGCCGACCGCATAGAACAGACCCGATCCGTCGGCGGCTGTGTTCCAGCCGCGGAACTCATAGCCCGCGTTCACAAGCGAGCCCGCCGTCGCCACGGACGCCTGCATGCCGGCGTTGACACTGACCGCTTCAGGTGCGACACCCGCTGAGGCGCCGTTAGCGTCGTAGGTCACGATGAATGCAGCGGACGTGGCCGCAGGAACAGCCGTTTCGACACCTGCTACGGTAGCGTCTGCGGCTGCGACCGGCTCATCGCCGGTGACGGCCTTTTCCGACGCGGCAGGTGCATCCTCATTGGGCACCAGCAGAGCAGACGCCTGTGCCGCGATATCGGCAGCGGCAGCGTTTGCGCCCAGGGCAGACGCGTCGGCCTGGAGCACAGCGCTGTTCGCGGCGCCATCGCCCGAGCCGCGACCCACGAGCTCAAACACGCCGGCAATGCCGGGAGCGTCAAGCGTGGCCTCCGTCAGGCAAATGCCACGCGAAAGCGTCTCGTCGAAGGCGTACTGGGGATTCTCGATGCCGAAGCTCGCGTCGAGCAAGATGAGGCACGTGGCAGACGTCACGTCGTTGCCGTCGAACGTCACCGTGGAAGGCGACCAGGGAGAACCGGCGATGCGCAGGACCGGCTGCACGGCGGCGCTGCCACCCAGAGAGAACGAGTTTCCCGTCACGGACAGAGAGGGGTGGGCGGCGCTCTCAGCCAGCGAAACCATCAGGCCGGCTCCGTAGCCATACACCCCGTTAGCGCTGAACGTCAGCGAGGATCCCTCGGATGCCAGCGTTATGGCAAGAGCGCGAGCATCGCCAGTCGCCGTCGAAAACTCGTTGGCACACACGGAAGCAACGCCCGCCACGCTGCTCGTCAGCGTCGACGAGAACGAGCAGCCGTCGATGGAAAGATCCGCTGCCGAGCTCAGCCCCACGGGTCCGACGAACGAGACGCCACTCACAACGAGCGAGCACGCAGGCGTCGTCAGAGAGGCATCGGCGCCTGAAGACGTCACGATCTGTGCCGCGTCGTCGCCCGACACGATGCCGACGGTCAACGCACCCGCAGGCGCGCCCAACGACACGGGCGACGCAAGCGTCACGGAGCCGTGCACGACGAGCGTGACGGACGTGGCGCCCTCCGCAACTGCGGGGGAAGCCGTCAGGGCCGAGGCGGCGTCTTCAAACGTGGCGTACGTCGCAGCTTCGTCGACGCCCTGGGCGCCGCTCACCGTGACGAAGCCAGCCGATGCCGGGTCCTCCTCAGCCAACGCGGAGGCAGGAGCCAGCGACGCAAGCGCAACAGCGCAGCACAACAGCGCGCAGGCGATCAGCGCAAACGCGCCACGGGCCCACGGTCGAGGCCTCACGGGGGACTTCTCCATCAGCGGATGCCCCTCCTTTCGAGACAACGGGCGCCGCCGGGACTACCGAGCTCGTCCGGGCGGCGCCTCGCGCCTCATCGCTTATACGGCAGCAGCCAGTCGATCTGCGCGATCGGCGGCTGCGAGCGCATCGGTCACGTCGTCGAGGCTCTCCGCCAGGAGAACGCCCGAATACGTGGAGTTGAAGCCGATGCGGTGGTCGGTAACGCGGTCCTGCGGCTGGTTGTACGTGCGAATCTTCTCGGCGCGGTTGCCATGGCCAATCTGTGCGAGGCGCTCAGCACCAAGCTCTGCCTGCTGACGCTCGAGCTCCATCTCGTAGAGGCGAGCGCGCAGCACCTGCATGCACACCTCGCGGTTCTGGATCTGTGAGCGCTGGTCCTGCGACTGCACGACCGTGTTCGTCGGCAGGTGCGTGATGCGCACAGCAGAGTACGTCGTGTTGACGCACTGGCCACCGGGGCCCGAAGCGCAATACGTGTCGATGCGCAGGTCGGACGGGTCGATCTGGACGTCGATCTCGTCGGCCTCCGGCATGACGGCCACCGTAGCCGTCGATGTCTGAATGCGGCCCTGGCTCTCGGTCTTAGGCACGCGCTGCACGCGATGCACGCCAGCCTCGAACTTCATGATGGAGTAGACCTTGTCGCCCGTAACCTTGAACTCGATGGTCTTGAAGCCGCCGGCATCCGAGGGGCTGGCACCGATGGGCTCGATCTTCCAGCCACGACGGTCGGCCAGGCGGCGGTACATGGCGTACAGGTCGCCGGCAAAGATGGCGGCCTCGTCGCCGCCGACGCCCGCGCGGATCTCGACGATGGTGTTCTTCTCATCGTTGGGATCGCCGGGGATGAGCATGATCTTGATCTCTTCCTCCAGGCCCGGGAGCAGCGCCTCGTTGGCGTTGATCTCCTCCTGGAGCATGGCCTTGGACTCGGGATCGCTCTCCTCGCGCAGCATCTCGCGCGCGGTATCGATGTCGTCGAGAGCGCCGACATAGGCGCGGGCCTTCTTGACGAGCTCCGCCTGGCTGGAGTGCTCCTTGGCAAGGCGCGCGTACTCCTTGGGGTCGCTGACCACGGCGGGGTCGGAGAGCTTCTTCTCGAGCTCCGAGTATGCGGCGATGAGCCGTTCGAGCTTGTCGCGCATGGGTGTGCGCTCCTTCACTGGTATGTGGCACCGACCCGCCCAACCCCGGCAGCGCGTCAGATCGACGGCTTGCGCGAGGCTTGCTTCACGTGCAGGTGCATAGGTTGGCAGATCACGCCGGACGGGCTCTCCCGTCGCTCGCGGAGGCATATGTTACCACGGACATGTGGAGACGCCTCACAATGGTGACGCGCAGGGCAGCGGCGTGTGCATTGCAAAGAAAAACTGCAGGCTATAGATGGTGTATTGAGTTAGCTACGCATGACCAGCGTCATCGCTCGCCTCCGCCGCGAGCCGCTCGCCCGCACGCAGACCCATGACGCTGGCCATCATGAGGCCGCGCGTCCACCCCGACGAGTCTCCCAGACACGTGAGGTGAGGCACGGGCGTGCGCAGCTCGGCGTCCATGGCGACGCGGTTGGAATAGAACTTGAGCTCGGGGGCATACAGCAGCGTCTCAGGCGCAGCAAAGCCCGGCACGACCGTGTCGACGGCGAGGATGAAGCCGAGGATGTCGCTCATGGCGCGGTAAGGCAGGGCAGCCGTGATATCGCCGGCCTGGGCGTCGGGCAGCGTGGGGCGCACGTTCGAGCGCGCGAGCTCCGCCGGCCACGTGCGCTTGCCGTCGAGGATGTCGCCAAGGCGCTGCACGAGCAGGCTGCCGGCGCCGAGCATGTTCGCAAGCTCGCCCACCTTGCGCGCGTAGGCGATGGGCTGGTCGAACGGGGCGCGGAAGTGCAGCGAGCACAGGATGGCGAGGTTTGTGTTCGCCGAGCGAAGTGCCTCGTCCTTATATGAGTGACCGTTCACGACCGCCAGTCCGTCGTCGTACGTCTCCTGGGCGACGATGCCGCCCGGGTTCTGGCAGAACGTGCGGACCTTGTCCTTAAACGGCTTCGGGTAGCCGATGAGCTTTGACTCGTAGAGGACGTTGTTGACCTCGTCCATGACCTCGTTGCGCACCTCAACGCGCACGCCAACGTCGACGGGGCCCGGCTCGTGGGCTATGCCGTGGTCCTCACACAGGCGCTCGAGCCAGTCGGCACCGGAGCGTCCCGTGGCGACGACGACCTCCGCCGCGCGTACGAGCGTGGGCGTGGAGCTCTTGCCCACGGCAACGTGGGGTGCGAGGTAGGCACCGACGCAGCTGCCGTCCTCGAACGCAAGGTCGAGGCAGTCCGTCGAGAACAGGAGCTCGACGCCGGCGTCTTCGAGATGGTGCTCGATGCGCTCGTAGATCTGGCGCGCACACTCCGTGCCGAGGTGACGGATGGGGCAGTCGACGAGCTTGAGGCCCGCCTGGATGGCGCGCAGGCGAATGTCGGCGATCTCGCGCGCATGGCCGACGCCAGCAACGTGGGGGTCGGCGCCGAAACGCAGGTAGATGTCATCGACGCGATCGATCGTCGCCTGGGCGGCATCGGCGCCGATCAGTTCGGGCAGGTCGCCGCCAACCTCACTCGACAGCGAGAGCTTTCCGTCGGAGAAGGCGCCCGCTCCGGAGAAGCCCGCCGTGATGCGGCAGGGGTCGCAGCCAACGCAGCTGCCGAGGCGCGACTTGGGGCAGGTGCGGCTCTCGACAGGCAGGCCGCGCTCGACGAGCGTGATGTGGCGCGCGTCACCCGCAGCGAGCAGGCCGAGCGCGCAGAAGATGCCCGCAGGGCCGGCGCCGACGATGAGCACGTCCGTCGAGGAGGGAATGGCTGCCCCCCTCCGGCGCGCGTCGGTCGAAGCGGCTGTTGTCTGCGTGTCGTCGCACCCCATGGCGGCCTCCCATCGCGAGCTCGCGCCCGGGTTCGGTGCGCGGCATGCACGTGCATACAGCCGCTCTTATCCCCAATTCCGCGCGAGATGTATCGCATGCCTGGAGCAACGAGGCGAGGGGGGTCGGCGCGATGCAACGCCGCAGACGGAGCACCCCCGAAGGAGGGGTCGCGGTGCCCCAGATGCAAGGCGGGCCGGGGCGTAGCGTACTAAACGCTACGTAAGCCCCGGCCCAACGCCGCAGGTAGCACAATCTGGGGGAGGCGCCAC
>JAGZEG010000017.1 GCA_018368455.1 Coriobacteriia bacterium | reverse complement strand
GCTGAAGGGCCTGACCCCGGTCGAGTTCCGGGAGCAGGCCCTTCTGGAGGCCGCTTAGGGTATCCTCATTTTAGCATCCAAGTTTTGGGGCGCAGTTCATCGCGGGTCTCGCCCCCCATCACATCCGGGAAGCTCTACGCGTTGTCGCGCGCCTTACGCCTCGTTCGAGCCGCGATAGCTCTGCAGATCCTCGAACGGGTCGAGCGCGTCGACGACGGCCTGGCACTGCTCCTTGGCGGCGTGCGCCTCGTCGGGCGTGGCCGGCGTGAAGGAGCGCGGGAACTCGTAGCCGTTCGTCTGCTCGTCGTCGGGCGGCAGCAGGCCGAGGCCCTCGAGCTCGTCGGCGACGTCCTTGAGGTCGTAGCGCTCGAGGCAGCGACGCGTCGGGCAGCCGTACTTGAGGTCCCAGCCGAAGTGGCGGTATACCATCGTCAGGGCAAGCTGGAAGTCCGTCTTCTCCATCTTGTCCGTGCCCGGCGTGAACGGCTCGATGTCGGGGTCCTTCGTGAAGGGCCAGTCGGTGTACACGTCGTGGTTCCTGCGCAGGTCGTACGTCTTCTGCGCGCGCACGTCACTGGCGCGCTGCAGCGTCAGGATGCGAGCGCCGGCCTCGTACAGGCTCTCCGTCGTCTCGTTCTTGCCGGTGACGGCGTTGTAGAACTTGGCGTCGAGGTCGAGGTCGCCACGGTAGTTGCGCTGCTTCGTCGGCGACATGGTCATCGGCCACACCCAGCTGCACAGGATGAGCGCGTTGTACAGCACGTCCGTCACGAGGCACCACCACGTGAAGCGGGCCTTGTACTCGTTCATCGGCGTGTAGTTCTTGTCCTCGTCCAACGCCCACTCGCCATGCTCGTCATCGCCGCCCCACGTCTCCTTGGCGATGCCGCGCTTGATGTCGATGGGCAGGCCGCAGCCCTGCATGTTGACGGCCGAGTGCATCATGTCGTCGCGGTTGAACATCATGTTGTACACGGCGCCGACCTGGCCGTAGCACTCGTGGGCGTGGTGCACGGGCCAACCGCGGTAGTTGATGAGGCACGACGCCGTCGTATCGAACCACTCCATGTCGTCCCAGCGCTCGCACCAGACGAGCGGGCCGTAGCCGAGGTAAGCGATCTCCGAGTCGTTCTTGGCGATGTCCGTCAGGATGTCGACCATGCACGTGGGGTCGTACGTGTCGGGGTTGAGGCCGTCCCAGTTGTACTTCGCGTACTCATCGGCCGGCAGCACACGCTTGAAGATGCCCTCCTTGTGGCAGTGCGCGATGTCGCGGTAGAGCTGCGCGTAGTTGCACCACAGGCCGAGCTCGTCGACGAGGTTGCCGATCGTGAGGTTCCAGACGATGTAGTCGTCGCCCTCGAGCTTCTTACCGAGGATGCCCTGCATGTAGAGGAACGGGAAGTCGGGCACGCACGTGTTGCCGGCGATCTCATAGCCCGTCGAGTTCTTCAGCGTCGGGACGCGCAGGTCGGAGTAGCAGTGCACCGGGCAGCTGAAGCAGCCGTCCATCTTGATGGTGTACTTGGCCGCGGCCATACCGTTGTCCTTGACCGACTTGAAGCAACGATACCCCATCGTGTTGAGCTCGTAGGGCTTGGGCTCGTTGCCGTCGCCCTCCTTGCCGAAGGGGTTGCCCGTGTCGATGGCGCCGCCCTCGGCAAGGCCCCACTCGCCGCCCTTCTGCGACGTCCAGCGCGAGCCGGCGTCGTAGTACTCGGCCCACGCCTGCTGGGTGGAGGGCACGACGTGGTTGTTGTTCGAGCCGATGATCTCCGAGATCATGTAGTCGGAGAGCTCGCCGACCTTCTTGGGGTCGGCGACGTAGACGGAGCCGGAGCCCTCGGCGACGATGGCCTTGAGCTTCTTCGAGCCCATGATGGCGCCCAGGCCGGCGCCGGCCGAGTGGTTGCGCGAGTTCATCATGACGGCATAGGGCAGCAGGTTCTCGCCGGCGATGCCGATCGTGCCGACGCACGCCTCGTTCGAGGTGAGGCGCGTCAGGACGTCCGTCGCCTCGCGGGTGCCCAGGCCCCATGCGGGCGTCGCGTCCTCGATGGTGATCTGGTCGTCCTTAATATGAATGAACACGGGCGTGTCCGAGGCGCCCTCGACGATGATGGCGTCCCACCCGGCGAACTTGATGCGAGGGGCCAGCATGCCGCCGCAGTGCGCGTCGACGATCATGTGGTCCTTCGTGAACGTGGAGAGGAACGTGACGTTCATACGCCCGCCCAGCGGCACGCCCGACGCGGTCAGGGGGCCGACGGAGTAGACGAGCTTGCTCTCGGGGGAGTAGGGGTCCGTACCGGGCTCGACCTCGTCGTAGATGATCTTGTTGCCGAGGCCCATGCCGCCGACAAACTTCTCGTACGGCTCGGTGGACTCGGTTGTGATCTGTCCCGTAGTGAGGTTGACGCGGGCCATCTTGCCCGTCCAACCGTACGAAACCTTGGAATCTGCCATGTCCTTACTCTCCAAATCCTCCAGCTGCTGTGTCCTCGTGCGCGCGAAGCCATGGCCGGGCAAGGCCGTGCAACTGCAACGTCCCGGAGTATGTCGCGGGCGCGTTTGCGAGAAATGCCCTCTTTGAGGTCGGCGTCAAAACCATCACAGAAGGAGGCACGCCTGTTTTAGGTGATCGCCCGATATTTGCGCGTTTTTTGACGCTGACCTCAAACAGGTGACGGCATCTTTTCCGAGAAATCCACTATGCAGAGCGTGCGCGAGGGCGAGGGAATGGGCACGCGGGACGCGATACGTTCGCTGGCAGAGAGCCCCTCTGGGAGGAGGGCGCCGGCGAGCGCGCGGGTCTCGCGATTCTCTCGCCATACAGCCTGATCGACTGCATCCCCCTGTGATCAGACACGTACGGAGATAATGGAGAGAGGACGAATCGGATGGCTGAGAACGAAAAGGAGACCCCGCAGAAGGGAGCTCCTGCAGCCGCGGCTCCGAAGCAGGGCGCTCCCGTTGCGCCCGCAGCTGACGTCGCCAAGAAGGCCAAGGCCAACGAGAAGCGTTTTACGCGTCGTCAGGTCGTCGCGGGCGGCGTGGGCATCGCTGCCGTTGCCGGCATAGCGGGCCTCGTTGCCGGAGGCGTGCTTTCGAAGTGGGGCGTCGTCGAGGATTCCGTCGAGAACGGCCGCATCACGCTTCAGGTTACCCCGCAGAAGCTCATCGTCACGGATCGCGCTCGCTGCTCGGGCTGCCAGCGCTGTGAGCTTATGTGCACGCTGCGCAACGACGGCCGCGCCAGCCACAACAGTGCGCGCGTCCAGGTGTGGCGTAACTATAACTACGGTCATGGTAGCGACTCAGGCGACGGTATTTTCGGCAACTGCGAGTTCACGGTCGAGCACTGCAAGCAGTGCAAGGACGCCTGGTGCGTCGCCGTGTGCCCCGTGCATGCCATCGGCGCCGACCCCAAGTCCGGCGCGCGCGTCATCGACCCGAACGTCTGCATCGGCTGTGGCATGTGCCACGACGCGTGCCCCTGGAACATGCCGCGCCTCGACCACGAGACGGGCGTGTCGAGCAAGTGCATCGCCTGCGGCAGGTGCGCTCAGCAGTGCCCCAACGGTGCCATTCGCTTCGTTGACTGGAAGGACATCGCGCAGGAGGCCATCGACAAGGGCCTCGTGACGACGACGGGCCTGTTCACCGCCGAGGAGCTCCAGCAGGGCTCCGACGAGCTGGCGGCCAAGGTCGACTACTCGCAGGAGAAGGACAAGAAGTAGTCGCATCCCGTGCATGGTCGCCTGAGGACCATGGAACAGGTGGATTTCTGGAGAGGAACGAACAGTGTCAGAAAACGCTATCTCAAGGCGGGGATTTCTGGCAGGGAGTGCGGGAGTTGCCGCTGTCGTCGCGGCTGGAAGCGCGGGCCTTTCGGGATGCTCGAAGCCGTATGTGTACAGCGAGCACTTCGATGACGAGCCCACGTACGGGACGGCAAACGGACTGTGTACCGCATGCCCGCATCTCTGCGCCTATACGGCCTACGTCAAGGACAACAAGATATCGAAGCTCATCGCCAACACGACGCACCCCTCGACGAAGGGGAGCCTGTGCGCCCGTGGCTACTCGTTCAGCAAGATGGCCTATGACCCCCAGCGCCTGACGTCGCCGAAGCGCCGTGCGCAAAACGGAGAGTACGAGGACATCAGCTGGGAGGACGCCTTCGGGGAGATCGGCCAGAAGCTCGCCGACATCTCGAAGGGATACGGCGCCCAGACGTTTGCGGCGTTTCACACGAACGAGCCGACGGCCGCCTTCTTCGCGACGCGCCTCATGTACGCGCTTGGCTCGCCGAACAGCTTCGGCGACGCTGCGTGCTACGAGCCGTCGAAGCTCGCCGGCTACGCGCAGGTGCTCGGCGAGGGCATCACGGGCTGGGACGTCGACGCCAAGAGCTGCGCTGCCCTGCTCGTGCTGGGCACGAGCGAGAACGGCATGTCACCCGCCCAAGTCAAGCAGGTGCAGGACGCTCATGACGCCGGGGCGCACGTCGTTGTCGCCAGCGCCATTCGCGACAACATCGCCGTTCACGCCGACGAGTGGCTGGCCGTGCCGTCTGGCTGCGAGCTTGCCGTGCTGCTCGGCCTTGCCAACGTGCTCGTGAGTGAGGGGCTGTACGACGAGAAGTTCGTGAAGGCCAATGTTGAGGGCTTCGACGAGCTCAAGGAGGCCGTCGCGCAATACACGTCTGCCTGGGTAGAGCAGACATGCGGCGTGAACAGCTCCGACGTCTCACGCCTGGCTCACGTGTTCGCTGAGGCAAAGCCTGCGTGTGCCATCGTCGCAGACGGCGCGTTCGCTGCCGGCCTGCCTAATTCGGGCGAGACGGCGCGCATGGTTGCCATCGTCAACACGCTGCTCGGCGTCTGGAACCAGAAGGGCGGCGCGCTGCTCTATCGCGCCATCACGCCCGGCGAGCTTCCGGAGGATCTTGCCGTCGCTCGGCCCGAGGGCGAGCTGCTCGGCAGTCAGTCGTGTCCGCTTGCGCCTGAGGGCGTCGGCGCGGCGAGCTACGTGCTGGCGAACAAGCTGGCAAACGCAGGCTTCTTCTTTGGCGTTGACCCCGTGCTCGACGGGGGTAACTCGCGCGTCATGGCTGACGCCGTGTCGAGCATGGCGCTGTCTGTCGTCATCGACACGCGCATGAGCGAGACGGCCAAGAACGCCATGTACGTGCTTCCCGCTGCCGCCCAGCTCGAGTTCGCTGGCCTGCCGGCGTTCATCGACGCTCCCGTGCCTGTTGTGGCCTTCTCTGACCAGGTCGTCGACCCGGCCGAGGGGACTAAGCCGGTCGACGCCATCGTGCAGGGCATCGCCCAGGCCGCGGGCATCGGCGACAAGTTCACCGCGTCGGTCGACGACTACGCGATGGCCCTGCTCGACGGCACGGGCCTCGACATGGCAAGCCTGCGCCAGGCGGGCTCTGTGACGCGCGCGGGCGACACGTTCGCCTATGGCGAGCTGCCCGAACTCGCTACGAAGTCCGGCAAGTTCGAGCTGACGAGCGCGACGGTCGCGGGCGCGGGCCTGTCGGCGGTGCCTTCCTGGGCCGATCCTCGGCCGAACACGCAGGGGCAGAGCGTCGTGCTGTTCACGATGTCGTCGCCTGCCCAGACGGGCGCCGCGACGGCCGCCTGCCCCGGGCTCGCTGCCATCGCAAGCGCCTACAAGCTGTGGCGCGTTTGGGTCAACCCGAGCGACGCGGCCGCTGCCGGCATAGAGAGCTACGACAAAGTGCTCGTGAACACGGCCAGCGGAGCGCAGGAAGGCACGGCGCTCGTGACCGATCGCGTCATGGAGGGCGCCATCGCCTTGGTGCGTGGCTTTGACGGCACGGTTGACGACGACTCCGGCGAGACGAAGACGAGCGCGGCCGTTCTGGCTGACGAGGGATTCGAGGCCGGGTACGGCTCACCTCTGACGACGGCCGTCGCGGCGACGATCACGAAAGCTGGTAACTGATGGCCTCCTACGGAATGCTGATCAACACGAAGAAGTGCATCGGCTGCTACACCTGCCGTACGGCCTGCCAGAGCCAAAACGATCTGGAGCCGTACGAGGGCTTTGTCAAGTTCACCGATGTCGAGCACGGCAGCTATCCCAACGCCTCTGTTGAGTTCGTGCCGCACCAGTGCATGCACTGCGTCGACGCCCCGTGCGAGGCCGTGTGCCCGACACACGCGACGTTTACGAGCGAGGACGGCATCGTCGGCGTTGACCACGGCCGCTGCATCGGCTGCCTGTACTGCGTCGCCGCCTGCCCCTATGGCGCGCGTATCGTCAACGAGGAGACGGGTGTCCCCGACAAGTGCCGCTTCTGCACGGTGTCGGCCCTGCGCGGCGTCCCGATGTGCACGTGCGTCGAGGCGTGCCCGACGGGTGCCCGCGTGTTCGGCGACCTGGACGACCCTGACTCTGAGCTCGTGAAGGAGATCGCGGCTACGGGTGCCAAGCCCCTTGCCGGTGACCTCACCCAGTCCAAGATCTACTACGTGAGGTGACACTGACATGACGTACGAACCCGTATGGGGGTCCATCATCGCGTGGTACCTCTTCCTGGCCGGCCTGGGCGGTGGCGCCTTCATCGCCGCGGGCATCGCCAGCTGGCTTTACCCGCAGGCGGCGCGCGTTCGCAAGATCGGCCGCATCATCGGTATCGTGACGGTGTGCATCGGCCTGGCGTTGCTGATGCTCGACGCACGCGCAGGCTTCCACAATCCGTGGCGCTTCGCCCTGCTGCTCGACCACCTCAACACCTCGGTCATGAGCTGGGGCGTCGTGTTCCTGGCCGTCTTCATGATCATCGGCTTTATCGCGCTCATCGTCGAGATCGTCGACAGCTGCATGCGCGGTGCGAAGGCGGGCGGCGCGTTTGCCACGAAGCATCCCGAGCGCGTGCAAAAGGGCGTGAAGCTCCCGGAGTGGCTGAACATCGCCGGGATGTTCTTCGCGCTGTGTGTCGGTGGCTACACGGGCGCGCTGCTTGGCGCCGTCAAGACGTTCCCGCTCTGGAACCACCCGCTGCTGCCGGTGCTGTTCCTCGTGTCGGCGCTGTCGACCGGCTTCGCGTCTGTCGTGCTGTTCGGCATGATCTTCGCTCGCAAGGAGACCGAGGGGATCGTCAAGATCAAGTACATGCACTTCGGCATGGCGGTGACGGAGATCATCCTGCTGGGCATGATGTTCTTCATCCTGAACTTCCACTCCGTCGACGCGCACGCGACGGTCGTCTCCATTCTGGCTGGCCAGTGGGCGCCGCTGTTCTGGGTGTGCATGGGTGGCGGCGGTCTCGTGCTGCCGACGCTCGTCGAGGCGTGGGAGCTCTTCATCCACAAGGGCGGCGAGACGCCGGTCGTGTTCGGCGCCGGGCTCGTGAGCGAGGCCCTCGTGCTGATGGGCGGCTTCTTCCTGCGCTACCTCGTCATCGTGGCGGCGCTGCCTGCGGGATTCTCGGCAGGCTTCGTGTTCTAGAGCGTTCGGTGAGCGCCCCCGGGGTCCGCGCGGAGCCTGGGGGCGCTTTGTGGTCGGGGTCGGGACTATTACTCTGTGCTCAAACAGCTTCGCCGCGAAGAGCGCGGCTGCAGAACTGCGCCAGAGCAATAGTCCCGACCCCTTCGCATGCGCGTGCGGCTCCGCGCGGGGCCCGGAGGGCGCCGGCGCTCCTTGCTTGGGGGGAGGGGCGCCGGCGCTTTGCGGGCTGTCTGCTTTACTCGGCGAAGAGGTCGACGATCTCGAGGTTGGCGGTTGAGCTCTCGATGATGGAGCGCGAGCCGAAGACGCAGACGGCGCTGCGCTCAGCGACGCGGCCCAGCGCCGGCGCCAGCGACCGCACGTCTCCGGCCTCTGCCATGCGCTCCTGGGCGCGGATGAGGTCGCGCCAGCGCGGGTCGCGGTGCGTCAGGAAGTCCGTGTCCTGCCGGCGTGCGACGAAGCGCGGCTTCTGCGGTGCGTCGTGCGTCGCGACCGTTGACACGACGTAGCCGGTCATCTCCTTCTCGCTCGGCTCGAAGCCCGCCAGCCACGCGCCGGCGCGGTCGAGGCGCTCGAGCGTCGCGTCGAGGTTCGGGTCGCGATACGTCGAGAAGCCCATGCCTCCGTCGGGCTTGACACGGAAGTTGCACCCGTACGCGCCGCCCTGTACACGCACCTCGTCCCACAGGTAGCCGTAGTTGAGCGCCTGGGCCGCGACCTGCCACGCTCCCGAGAACGCCGCCTGCGTGTGCGCGCCGTCGTCGGTCTTTGCTACGAAGCAGATGTCCGCCGGGATGATGAACGCCTCGCGCAACAGCTGGGGCTCGGGTACCTCGAGCGCCAGTGCGCCGCGCTTGGCCGGCGTCGGGAGGCCGAGCAGGTTGCCGAGCTCCCAGAAGTGCCGACACGCACGCTCCGTGCCCGTGAAGCTCGTGAGCGGCGCGATGTGGCGGAACACGTTGCGCACGCCGTGGCGCACGCCACCGCGTCCCTCCGACAGCGGCCCCACGAATATCTTCTTGCAGATGCCACTCAGCGTGGCGGGAAGCTCGTCGGCGATGTCGTCGAAGCGGGCGAGCAGGTCGCGTGCGAAGCGGTAGTAGTCCACGCCGCCGAAGTGCTGGGCGAGCAGGCTCGGCGCGTCCGTGTAGGCGTACGCCCGGCCGAGCGCGTAGGAGTTGCCCGCGTTGACGAACGACTGCTCGAGGTTGAGCTTTTGCTGCTGGAGCACGGTGCGGATGCGCTCGACGTCGTCGAACAGCGTGCTGCCCCACACCTCCGTCGGGATGCGCACCATGTCGAGCAGGTTCTCCTCGATGGCGCTGACGCCCACGACCATACGCGGCGTTGCCTCGCCGGCTTCGACGTCGAGGTGCACGATGTTCTGGAACGTCAGACGACCCAGCTTCTCCTCGATGAGCGTGTCGAGCTCGGCTGCGCTGTGGCGGCGCGTCGCCATCTTGCCGAGCAGCGAGGCGATGAGCGTCGCGTAGGGCAGCTCGTCCCACGTGAGGTGCGACAGATCGAAGTAGTGGTAGGCGTAGTTGATGCGGTTCGTGGGTAGCGGGTGGTACAGGCAGGGCAGTGGTGTGTCCTCCATAAGGATGGCCTGCGGCTCGGGACGGGGCTCGCCCAGGTCGCGCCGGGTGAGCGCCGGCAGCGTTGCCAGCTGCTCGGGCGTGTCGGCCAGGCCCTGCAGGCGGTGCAGCTCGGCCGTCTCGTCGATGACGGCCTGCACCTGCTCGGGGGTCAAGCTTTCCTTGATGCGCACAAGCTCGGCGATCTCCTCGTCGGCCGGCGTAGCCTCACCCTCATTCAGAGGACGCAGCTCAACTTGAGCCTTATGGTTACTGTTAAGGATTGTCTCGCGCAGCAGGTCCTCGAAATAGCCGGTGTCCAGGCCTGTGCGCAGCTCGGCCAGGGCGTCTTCGAAGCGCAGGTAGGCCGTCGGCATGTCCTCGTCGTACAGCCAGCCCGTCATGGCCGAGACGGCCAGCGCCACGCCGTCGGCATAGCCGAACTCGCGCTCTCGCAGGCTGAACGAGACGGACTCGAGCGACGCCTCGACGTTTGCGCGCGGCAGGCCGTTCTCGACGAAGCCGCGCACGGTGTCCTCGAGCACGGTGCGGAAGCGCTCGGCGACGCCCTCGTCGGCCCCGCGCAGCTCGAACACGACGTAGGGCTGCAGCAGGCCGTCGTAGAGAAAGGCATCGACGTCGCTGCCGAGGTCGGCGTCGAGTAAGGCGCGCTTGAGCGGGGCCTCGTTGGAGCCCATGAGCGCGTCGACGAGCACGTCGGCCGCGAGCATGCGCGTGCGCTGCCGGAAGCTGCCCAGAACGTAGCCCACCATGACGGTGGCGTTTTCGGGCGTCGTGTCCATTGCCTGCACGACGTCGAGGTTCACGACGGGCGCCTGCTCGAGCAGGGGGTTCGGGGCGCTCTCGGCTGCGGGCGCCGCCTTGGAGAGATAACCCTCGTCGAGCAGCGCCAGCTCGCGTTCGACGTTCAGGTCGCCGTAGAGCACGACGTGGGCGTTGGCGAGGTTGTAGTGGCGCGCGTGCGTGTCGAGGTAGCTCTCGTAGCTGAGCTGCGGGATGGCGCGCGGGTTGCCGCCACTCTCGAAGCCATAGGCTGTGTCGGGGAACAGCGCGCGCGACAGCGCCTGCAGGCAGACGTCCTCGGGGTCGGCCAGGGCGCCCTTCATCTCGTTGAGCACGACGCCGTTGTAGCGCAGAGGCGCGTCGGGCGCATCGAGCTCGTAGTGCCAGCCCTCCTGCTCAAAGATGGCGCGCTTGCGGTAGAGCGCCGGGTGTAGCACGGCGTCCATGTACACGTCCATCAGGTTGAGCAGGTCTTGCTCGTTTGTGCTCGCGACGGGGTACACCGTCTTGTCAGCGAACGTCATGGCGTTCAGGAACGTCTGCATGGACGTCTTGAGCAGGTTGACGAACGGCTCTTTGACCGGGAACTTGTCCGAGCCGCACAGCACGGAGTGCTCCAGGATGTGGAACACGCCCGTGTCGTCTGCCGGCGGTGTCTTGAACGCGATGGCAAACGCCTTGTTCTCGTCGTCGTTGGCGAGCCATAGCAGAGGCGTGCCGCTCACCTGGTGGCGCAGCACGTAGGCGGTGCCGTCTATCTCCGGCAGGGGCTCGACGCTTTGCACGACGAAGTTGTGCAGCTCCTGGCCCATGGTGAGCGCCGGGGAGGGGGAGGGCTCGGCGATGGGGGCCGGCGTAGCGGTGGGGTCGAGCGCCGGGTCGACGCCCGCGATGGCGCCACGCTCGTGAGAGGCAAGCGCCTGCTCTGGGACACGAGTCTCGTTCGACGTCACGTGAGACGCTCCTTTCTGGGCGCGCCTGCGTGGCGGCCCGATGCAGCTTTGAGCTGGAGAGAATCACGCTAATCATCACGCACGCCGCGCCTGCTGGCCACGGTCGCCTCTCCTCACTACACAATCCCCGTGGTGGCAAAGCCCGGGGAGTGGATAGCCTAGGAGAACATGGACAAATGGGGCGAACGCCGCAACGCCGTGCATGGTGCGGCGCCCGCCCTGCTACACTATGGCTAGCGGAAGCCCGCACAACTCAAAGGCGGTTACCTCCAAGTCATGCTATCGGGCGACGCGGTTTTCTTATGGTGCCGAGGGGAGCAGCCCTCGGCACCATTTGGTTTCGGAGGTGGTAATCACCTCCTTCCGAATCATCCTGTGCGCGCCCTTACTTCGTTCGGTAGTACGCGTCTATGACGATTCTTTTTGTGCCTGCCGTGCGCCACGGCGGCGGTGGGCTGCCATTCGGCGGGCGGAGGTTTTGGCAGGGCGGCGCGGCGCTACAATGCGATGGCAGGAGCGTGTCAGGTAAAGGTAAGCGCATCGTAAATAGCTCAGGGCACATGACGCGTCGCTTGCGGCGCCTCTCAAAGGCCCGCGCTCTTTGGGAGACCCGCATGGAACTCGCCATCACCGTGCTTTTCGCGAACCCGCTCATGCTCGTCGTTATTCTGCTCGTGCTCGCCGTCATCCTCGTCAACGGGGCGACGGACGCGGCCAACGCCATTGCCACCGTCGTATCGACGCGCTGCATGAAGCCGGGTGCCGCCATCGCCATGGCAGCGGTCTGCAACTTCCTGGGCCTTGTCGTCATGACGGCCATCTCGACGGCGGTGGCGGACACCATTTCCCACATGGTGAACTTCGGGGGCGACAGCCAGCGTGCGCTCATGGCCCTGTGCGCCGCTATGGTCGCCATCATCGTGTGGGGCGTCGCCGCCTGGGCGCTCGGCATCCCCACGTCGCAGTCGCACTCGCTCATCGCGGGCCTCACCGGCGCGGCCATCGCCCTGCAGGGCGGTCTGGCCGGCGTGAACCTCGGCGAGTGGATGAAGGTCATCTACGGCCTGTTCGTGTCGACGCTGCTCGGCTTTGGTCTGGGCTGGCTGCTGGCCAAGATGCTCGCGGCCATGTTCCGCTCCGTCGATCGCTACAAGGCCGAGACGTTCTTCTCGGGCGCGCAGATCGGCGCGGCGGCCCTGCTTGCGTTCATGCACGGTGCGCAGGACGGTCAAAAGTTCCTCGGCATCGCGATGACGGCCATCCTGCTCGACGCTGGCATCTCGGGCGAGGGGGTTGCCTTCCCGATGTGGCTCATGCTCATGTGCTCGCTGACGATGGGCCTGGGCACGGCGATCGGCGGCAAGCGCATCATCAAGTCCGTGGCCATGGAGATGACAAAGCTCGAGAAGTACCAAGGCTTTGCCGCCAGCCTCGCCGCCTCGCTGTGCATCCTGCTCTCGACGCTCACAGGTCTGCCCGTCTCCACGACGCACACAAAGACGACGGCCATCATGGGCGTAGGCGCGGCAAAGCGGTTCTCGTCGGTCAAGTGGGGCGTCGCCAAAGACATGGTATGGACGTGGGTGCTCACGTTCCCCGGTTGCGGCCTCATGGGCTTTTTGCTGGCAAAACTGTTTGAGCTGTTCGTGTGAGTGCATCGCGCCGCTCCGATTCGACCGGGGCGGCGCGATCCTATTTGTTACACCCTATCTCGTGAGGAGATGTGCGCCATGGCAAAGAAGCACCGGTTCGACTACTTCGACGCGTTTGAGCGGCAGAGCGAGCTCGCCTGCCAGGAGGCAAAGGTGCTCGTGGGCCTGCTCGAGGACTTTCGCCCACGGGAAGAGGGCTGGGGGATGGCCCGCCTGGCCGAGATGCACGCCATCGAGAACGAGGCCGACAACGTCAATCACGACATCATGACGAA
Organism: Coriobacteriia bacterium; assembly: GCA_018368455.1. Classification (NCBI taxonomy): domain Bacteria; kingdom Bacillati; phylum Actinomycetota; class Coriobacteriia; species Coriobacteriia bacterium. The sequence goes on along the minus strand of JAGZEG010000017.1, from coordinate 40,609 downwards.
CCTGGCCGAGGAGTTCATGCCCCCGCTTGATCGCGAGGACATCTCGGAGCTCGCGCAATACCTCGACGACGTCGTGGACGACATCGAGGAAGTCGTGCAACACCTCTACATGTACAACATCATGGAGCTGCACCCCAACGCGCTCAAAGTCGCCCATATCATCAGCGAGTCGACGGAAGCCCTGCTCGAGGCCATGAAGGTGTTCCGCGAGTTCAAGAAGCCCAAGAAGCTCAACCGCCTGCTCGCCGCCGTTCACGACAAAGAGTCCCTCGGTGACGATCTCTATATCGAGTCGAAGCGCGATCTGTTCGTGAATCACGCCGACGGTCCCGCGGCCTACCTCATCGCCTGGAACAGCATGTTCTCGCACATGGAGCAGTGCTGCGACGCCTGCGAGCATGTGGCGTCGCTTATGCGCACCATCGCCATCAAAAACCTGTAGCAGCCGCTACAGCACTCCATCTGCGGCGTTGCCCGGCGGCTTACGTAGCGTTTAGTACGCTACGCCGCCGGGCGCCTTGCATCTGGGGCACCACAGCGACCGCTACCCTTGGGTGGCGTTGGGCCGGCGGCTTTATATTGCGAGCGTGTATCGCGCGTGTGTCCTTATCGTCCATGCATGCGGGCGGGTCCTGTCGGGGGCTCGCCCGCGCGTCGTTGGGGGTATGATGGGCGCCTGCCTGTCGCGCTTGCCTGCTCCCACCTGGGGGTGTGGTGGCGCGCGGGGACGTCGGTTGGCAGCGGGCGCGCCGTCTACGCGAATCCGCCGCCGTCTGTTGGATTGCCGCCCGTATCGCACACGGGGCGGTGCAGACCACAAGGGAGCCTTGCATGACCAGCGTTTTGAACCAGCACTCCACGCACACCCACACCTGCGGCGAGCTGCGCAGCTCCGACATCGGGGCTACCGTTACGCTCGACGGCTGGGTGCAGCATCGCCGCGACCACGGCGGCCTCATCTTCGTTGACCTGCGCGACCGCGAGGGCCTGACGCAGTGCACGTTCGACCCCGAGCTCTCGGGCGCCGACACGTTCCACGCCGCCGAGGAGATCCGTCCCGAGTGGCCGATCGAGATCACGGGCGTCGTGCGCTCCCGTCCGTCCGACATGTTCAACCCCAAGCTCGCCACCGGTAAGGTCGAAGTGCTCGTCAAGGGCATCACGGTCATCAACAAGGCCAAGACGCCGCCGTTCCAGATCGAGGACGGCATCGAGACGGCGGAGGAGACGCGTCTGCGCTGGCGCTACCTCGACCTGCGCCGCCCCGAGATGTTCAACCGCCTCAAGGTGCGCGACCAGTTCACGTGGGCCATGCGCAGCGCCCTGCACGACCGCGGCTTCATGGAGGTCGAGACGCCCGACCTCACGAAGTCCACGCCCGAAGGCGCGCGCGATTTCATCGTGCCGTCGCGCCTGCAGCCCGGCTCGTTCTACGCGCTGCCGCAGAGCCCCCAGCTCCTGAAGCAGCTGCTCATGGTCGGCGGCGTCGAGCGCTACTACCAGGTTGCCCGCTGCTTCCGCGACGAGGATTTGCGCGCCGACCGCCAGCCTGAGTTCACGCAGGTCGACCTCGAGATGAGCTTCGTCACGATGGACGACGTGCTCGAGTGCATGGAGGAGGTGTTCACCGAGGCATTCGCCAAGGTGGGCGTCGACTTCCCGGCCCCCATCCGTCGCATGCCGTACTGGGAGGCCATGGACACGTACGGCTCGGACAAGCCGGACACGCGCTATGGCATGCATCTCGTCGACATGACGGACGTATTTAAGGACTCGAAGTTCAAGGTGTTCGCCACGGCAGCAAACACCGAGGGCATGGTCGTCAAGTGCATCAACGCCAAGGGCGCTGGTGCCTGGCCGCGCGCTCAGATCGACAAGCTGGCCGACGTCGCCTCCAAGTTTGGCGCCAAGGGCCTCGCGTGGATCGCGTTCCGCCCCGACGGCTCCACGAACAGCCCCATCGTTAAGTTCTTCTCCGACGAGGAGATGGCCACGCTGCGCGAGCGCGCGCAGGTCGAGCCGGGCGATCTCGTCATGTTCGCGGCCGAGGGTCGCAAGAAGGCCGACGAGATCCTGGGTGGCATGCGTTCCCACATGGCGGATGCGCTGGGCATCGAGCGCACGGGCCACGACTTCCTCTGGGTCGTCGACTTTCCGATGTTCAAGTACGACGAGGACGAGAAGCGCATCAGCGCCGAGCACCACGCGTTCACGCTGCCCAAGGGCGACCTCGACCTCATCGAGACCGATCCGCTGAGCGTGGGCAGCTACTCGTACGACTTCGTCATGGACGGCTACGAGTGCGGCGGCGGCACGCTGCGTATCCACGACGCGGCGCTGCAGATGCGTGTTCTCGAGGCCATGGGCTTCACGGAGGAGCGCGCCAAGGCGCAGTTCGGCTTCCTGCTCGAGGCGCTCGAGTACGGCGCGCCGACGCACGGCGGCTTCGCCATGGGCCTCGACCGCGTGTGCATGCTGCTGACGGGCAGCGCGTCCATCCGCGATGTCATCGCGTTCCCCAAGACGTCCTCCGGTGGCGACCCCATGACGGCCGCGCCGTCGCCGGTTACGACGAAGCAGCTCAAGGAAGTCTCCCTGCGCTTGCTGTAGCACCCCATCTGCGGCGTTGCCGGGCGGCTTACGTAGCGTTAGTACGCTACGCTGCCCGGCGCCTTGCATCTGGGGCACTACAGCAACCGCAGGCCGCGCTGTGCTAGAGGCGCCCCAAAGAGCTTTATCTGCGGCGTTGCCGGGCGGCTTACGTAGCGTCTAGTACGCTACGCCCCGGCCCGCCTTGCATCTGGGGCACTACAGCAACCGCAGGTTTTTCATGTTGGCGACGTCCCTCACTCGGACGTGGAAAAACGCCTTAGTGGATCGATGCGTTGGTGCTCGATCGAGAATACATTTACGACGCGTGCCGACTCGTCGAGACCGTAATAGAGGGTGAACGGCGTGCCTGGAACGGAAATGCTGCGGCATGGCGCGGAGGGAGAAGCGGACTCATAATACGGGTCGTATTCTTCGCCAGCATAGGGAAACGCCGCGAGGATCTTTCGGTAGGAGTCAACCCTCTCGTAGGCATGGCGCGTCTCTATCCTCGTCGCCATGAAGTCGACGACCGATCGGGCATAGACGACTTTCCATTCCATTAAAGCCATCCCCTTGCTGCCCGTATCTTTCGATCCGCTTCTTCGGCGTCCACGCACTCACCGGATGCGATCTCCCGCATTCCCCGCTCTATACCCTCTTTGATGCGCATCTCCCTTTCCCGGAGCTCGTCACGAAAGCGCATCGCCTCATCGAACGCCCCCGCGTCCATTACGACTACGCAGGCGCTCCCGTTGCGGGTAAGGTACATGGGCTCGCCGGTTTCGGAAAGCTCATCGATGACGGCCGTCTGGTTGCGGCTGAACTCCGACAAGGGCTTTATCGCGGGCATGCTTCCTCCATGGCTCTGGATTATCAACAGCGAATTCGCTGCAAGTATACAGCGACCTTGAGGAGATTGCGGGCCCGTGCCGTCAACTCGCCCATCTTTGATGTGCCCCACGTTCCAAGCACCGGGGCTTTCCGCCTTGTCGTTAATCTGTAACCCGTCTGGGGCATAATGAGGGTACGCCGTTTGCCTCGGCCTACACTGCGCCGCTCATCTGGGCGGGCGCGGTGCGCCGTCTCGTATGAAGGGGGATTCTCATGGCTGCTTCGATGTTGGGTGACGCGCTGCGCAAGACGTTCCTGGCCGGCGTGGGCATCGTGTCCATCGTCGGCGAGAAGGGTGGCGAGGTCATGAGCGGCCTCGTCGAGCGCGGCGAGCAGGCGGTCTCTGCCGGACGCGACCTCAACAAGGAGCTCGCGCACACGGTGGGCGACGCCGCCGCTGACGCGCGCGAGAGCCTGCTCAAGACGCGCATCGAGCTCATGACGCCGGAGGAGCGCGCCAAGTTCGTTGAGGCCGTCCAGCGCGTCGCCACGCAGGTCGACGAGGAGCAGGAGGCCCGCGCCGCCGCAAAGGCGCAGCAGGCCGGCGCCGGCATCACGCCCACGTGGACGGAGCCATCCACCTGCGAGACCCCGGATGTCCCCGCTGCCGACGCCTCCGGCGAGAACAGGTAGCCCGTACGCATGGCACCTTCTGCCTCGGACGCCTCGGATCGCTCGAACCTGCTCGATCGCGTGCTCGGCACGGAGGAGCGTGATGAGCGCGCCCGCTACAATCTCACGGGCTCGGGCCGGCGCCGGCGTATCCGGGAGATCCTGCAGATCTTGCGTGACGCGGGGGCGTTCAAGGGCGAGCTGACGCCCACCAAGGTTCGCCTCCTGCTCGAGGCGCTCGGCCCCAGCTTCGTCAAGATCGGCCAGATCCTCTCGATGCGCTCCGAGATCCTGCCGCAGCGCTACTGTGATGAGCTCTCGAAGTTGCGCACCGACGTCGAGCCCATGCCGTTCGACCTCGTGACGCAGACGCTCGAGCGAGAATACGGCCGGCCGCTTCCCGAGGTGTTCGCCGAGCTCGATCCCACGCCCCTCGGCAGCGCGAGCGTGGCCCAGGTCCATCGGGCCAAGCTACTCGATGGGTCCGACGTCGCCGTCAAGGTGCAGCGCCCCAACGTGCAGGAGACGATGGCGCGCGACATCGACGTCATGCGCATGTTGGCCCGACGCCTGTCTCGCCTCGTGAAGGGCGACTCCATCATCGACCTCAAGCAGGTCGTCGAGGAGCTGTGGGTCACGTTTCGCGAGGAGACGGACTTCCTCATGGAGGCGCGCAACCTGCGCGAGTTCCACGAGCTCAACCGCCCATGCGTCTTCGTGGACTGCCCGGCGCCGCGCATGGAGCTGTGCACGGAGCACGTCGTCGTCATGGACTACGTGAGCGGCATCTCCATCGAGCACCCCGACCGGCTCAAGGCGGCGGGCTACGACCTGTCCGAGATCGGCACGAAGCTCGTCGACAACTTTGCGACCCAGGTGCTCGACGACGGCTTCTTCCACGCCGACCCCCACCCCGGCAACATCATCGTGTCGGGCGGCAAGATCATCTACATCGACCTGGGCATGGTGGGGCGGCTCTCGTCGTATGACCGCAGCTGCATGCGCGACATCGTGACGGCCGTCGGCTCGTGCGACAGCCACGCGCTCAAGGACGCCTTGCTGCGCTTTTCCATTTCGCGTGACGTCGAGGGCATCGACCACGCGGCATTTCTGTGCGAGCTTGACGGCATCGTGCAGGAGTTCGGCACCGTCGACCTCGCCGACCTCGATCTGGGCAACATGCTGTTCTCGCTCATTGGCCTCGCGCGTAAGAACAAGGTCGTGCTCCCGCCGACCGTCACGATGATGGCGCGTGGCCTCATGACGCTCGAGGGCGTGCTGGGCGCCTACCTGCCGTCGGCCAACGTCATCCAGATCATTCGCGACCACATCAAGCGCGAGCATACGGCCGAGGACGTCATGCGTCACGAGCTCAAGAAGCTTGCACTCGAAGGGGCTGCCGCCCTGCACGGGCAGCTGCGCACGGCGGCGGAGGCCAGCGAGGCCATGCGCATGCTGACACGCGGCCAGCTCAAGGTGAACGCCGAGGTCGTGGGCTCGCAGGAGCCGCTCGGGCGCCTGTCGCGCATGGTCGACCGCATGGCGCTGTCCATCATCATCGCCGGTCTGTTCATCGGGTCGAGCGTCGTGTATTTCGCTGGCATCCAGCCGCTCGTCTTCGGCGTACCGGTCCTCGGATTTCTCGGCTACGTTGGTGCCGCCCTGCTCTCAATTTGGGTTATTGTTGGTATTGCGCGCGAGAAGAAGCCCCCGCGCGACTAGCGGCGCGTGAGGGGCTTCTTCGGCGCTACCGTTACCGGCCCGCTGATCCTGTTGGATCGGCGGGCTGTTTTCTTTGGAGAACTTATTGTTTCTCACGTCTCAAGTTACCTTTGGCTACTTTTTAGGCGAGCGGCACTTTACGTGCCAGTAAGCACGTACTAACTTAACGCAGTTAACAAAAGCTAACGTTAGCTCGCCGTGAGATGCGCTCGCGGGCACAGCCAGAGGAGAAGGACGATGTCGCAGGGATTTCCCCTTGCCCTCGCCAAGGAGGGTTCGACCGTTCACGTCACCAAGCTGCGGGGCAGCTCCGACATGCAGCGCCACCTACAGTCGCTCGGCTTTGTACCCGGCGCTGCGGTGAGCCTCGTCACCCAGGCCGCCGGCCAGGTCATCGTCCTGGTCAAAGGCGCTCGTCTCGGTCTCAATCAGGAGACGTCTCGCAACGTCTACGTGGAGGAATAGCAGGTAGAGGAAGGCGGCCCGGTTCGGGTCTGCGCTAGGCACGAGGGAGGAGGTAGAGCAGTGAAGACGCTTCGCGATGTCGAGGTGGGCGGCGATGCCACCGTTGTGCGCCTGACGGGCGAGGGCCCGCTTAAGCGCCGCATCATGGACATGGGTATCACGAAGGGCGTTCAGGTGCACGTGACGAAGGTCGCGCCCCTGGGCGATCCCATCCAGCTGTCCGTGCGCGGATACGATCTCTCCATCCGCAAGTCGGAGGCGGAGAACGTGATCGTCGAGGGCTAGGTCCCAGCGAACGCGCGCTGCGCTGCGGCGTGCGACAGAAAGTCGAGCATGGCTCGCAGGGGGGTTTGTGCCCCCCGGAACCATCGAAAGGAAGCACATGAGCATCCAACTTGCTCTTGCCGGCAACCCGAACTGTGGCAAGACAACGCTGTTCAACCGGATAACCGGTGAGAACGGCTACGTGGGCAACTGGCCCGGCGTCACCGTCGAGAAGAAGCAGGCCAAGCTGCTTGCGAACAAGGACGTCGTCGTCACGGACCTGCCGGGCATCTACTCGCTGTCGCCCTATTCGCCCGAGGAGGTCGTCAGCCGCGACTACCTCGTGCAGGATCGCCCCGACGTCATCGTCAACCTCATCGACGCGACGAACCTCGAGCGCAACCTCTACCTGACGACGCAGCTTGTCGAGCTGGGCCTGCCGATGGTCGTCGGCCTCAACATGGCCGATCTGGTGCGCAAGAACGGCGACAAGATTGACCCCGCCGGCCTGTCCAAGGACCTGGGCTGCCCCGTCGTCGAGGTCTCCGCGCTCAAAGGCCAGGGCGTCGACGAGCTGCTGAACAAGGCCGTCGAGATCGCCAAGGCCAAGAAGGTCGTTGCCCCTCAGATCACGCTTGGCGAGACGGTCGAGGCCGCCCTCAAGGAGATCGTCGAGATCGGTGGCACGGCCATTCCCGCGAACCTCTCGCGCTGGTACGCCGTCAAGCTGTTCGAGGGCGACGAGAAGGCCTGTGCGCCGCTGCGCCTCTCCGCTGACCAGAAGGCCCGCATCGCCGCCGTCAAGCGGGGCGTCGAGAAGGCCGAGGACGACGACGCCGAGTCCATCGTGACCATGGCGCGCTACGACCTCATCGCCGACGTCATCCCGCACTTCGTCAAGAAGGCCCCCAAGAAGGTCAGCATGACGGAGAAGATCGACCGTGTCGTGACGAACCGCTGGCTTGGCCTGCCCATCTTCGCGGTCGTCATGGTGTTCGTCTACTGGATCTCCGTCTCGACCGTCGGCACGATCGGCACGGACTGGGCCAACGACGGCCTGTTCGGCGACGGCTGGCACCTGTTCGGCATCGGCACGTCCGACTACGAGGACGCCGTCGAGGAGTCCGGCTGGGGCGAGGACTTCCAGGACTGGGACAGCCAGATCTCCGCGTACGTGGCTGCTGGCGTTGACGCCGGCGTCGACGGCGCCGAGGCCGTCCAGGAGCAGCTCGACTCCGACGAGGGCATCGACCCGGAGTCCGAGGACTTCCAGACGTTCCTGGCTGCCGCGCAGGCCGATGGCCTCACGGCTACGGCCGACCTGCACGACGCTGACGGCAACACGCTCGACACGGAGGGCAACGCCATCCCCGAGGAGCAGGGTGCCGACGGCACGGCTCAGCTGCAGCTGGCCGAGGGCGAGCAGGTCGCCACGGTTGACGTTGACGCCGCGCAGTTCGAGACGGCCGTCAACAGCCCTGAGCCCGATCCCGCCGACTATGGCGTGTGGGTGCCCGGCGTCCCCGTGCTCGTGAGCGGCGGCCTCGACGCCATCAGCGTGCCCGAGGACTCGTGGGTGCGCAGCCTGATCCTCGACGGCATCGTCGCGGGCGTCGGCGCCATCCTCGGCTTCGTCCCGCAGATGATCGTCCTGTTCATCCTGCTGTGCTTCCTTGAGGACTGCGGCTATCTGTCGCGTGTCGCGTTCGTCATGGACCGCGTGTTCCGCCGCTTCGGCCTGTCCGGCAAGTCGTTCATCCCGATGCTCATCAGCTCGGGCTGCGGCGTGCCCGGCGTCATGTCGACGAAGGCCATCGAGAACGAGGGCGAGCGGCGCATGACGATCATGACGACGACGATGATTCCCTGCGGCGCCAAGCTGCCGATCATCGCCCTGCTCATGGGCGCGCTCATCGGCGACAACACCACGTGGTGGATCAGCCCGCTGTTCTACTTCCTCGGCGTCATCGCCATCATCGTGTCCGGCATCATGCTGAAGAAGACGAAGCCGTTTGCCGGCGAGGCGTCTCCGTTCGTCATGGAGCTGCCGTCCTATCACATGCCCTCGATCCGTTCGTGGCTGCTGCACGTGTGGGAGCGCGTCAAGTCGTTCATCGTCAAGGCCGGTACGATCATCTTCGCGGCCACGGTGCTCGTCTGGTTCCTGTCGAACTTCGGCTGGGCTGATGGCGGCTTTGGCCTGCTCGACTCCAGTGTCGACGGCTACATGGACAACTCGGTGCTCGCCGCCATCTGCGGCCCGCTGAGCTGGATCTTCTACCCGCTGGGCTTCGGCGGCTCCGATCTTGCCTACCAGTGGCAGGCCACGGCCATGTCGCTGACGGGCCTCATCGCCAAGGAGAACGTCGTCTCCACGTTCGCCGTCCTGTTCAGCCTCGGCGACCTGGGCGAGAACGCCACGCTCATGTGGAGCGCGTTCGGCCAGCAGATGTTGAACGGCCAGGTCGGCGCCCTCATGGCGTTCGGCGCGTTCAACCTGCTGTGCGCCCCCTGCTTCGCGGCCATGGGCACCATCCGTCGCCAGATGGCCAACAGCAAGTGGTTCTGGGCTGCCATCGGGTACATGTGCGGCTTCGCGTGGGTGGTCGCTCTGATCATCAACCAGCTCTACCTGCTGTTCACGGGCGCTGGCTTCACGGTGTGGACCGCCGTTGCCATCGTGCTCCTGGCGCTCATGCTGTTCCAGCTGTTCCGCCCGATGCCGAAGTACGCGTTCGGCGAGAAGGCCGGCGCTGGCGCGGGCATGGCTCCCGAGGCCGCGTAAGGCTTGAGGGCAACGCCTCAGAGGGGCGCGCGACTGCCGCAAGGTGGTCGCGCGCCCCTTTTTTGTGCGCAGGGCAGGCCTGCGGGGACGAATGGACGTACGATGCTGCGGGCTACCGGTGAATGGCATATATGTTCGAGTTGGTATACTTATAGAAGCCGTGACGTCTACTCTCGCCTTGGGGGCGGTGTGCCGTGGATATGGGATCGATCATTGCGCTTGCTATCGTGCTCGGGCTGTTCGCGGCCGTCGTCGTGCGGCTCGTGCTGCGAAGCCGCAGGGGCGGCGGCTGCATCGAATGCAAGGACGAGGCGTGTGCGTTTCACGGGACGGCCCACGAGCCCGTGCCCGGCGAGGTGCTGGCCGATGGAACGAAGGCGAGCTGCCCTGCCGTGGGCCGGGCCCTCGACGTGGTGGACGCAAAGCTCGGGGCGCTCAATTCCGAGCGGGGGAGCGCCTCGGCAGAATCTGCGAATACGATGCGCTAACCTGCGGGTTTCGTACGGGCCCACCGCGCGCTTTCCATTTTCTCGAATGTCCGTGTCGGACACGGCTCTGCAACAATGCTGTGCGAACCTAACCTCGTCTGTTCTTGCGATTCGTTGCGTCGTCGGGCGATTGCAGGCCCACTCTGCGGGCCAGTCGCGCAAGCAGCCTGGCGCACGCGTCTCTTTCGGCCTTCGTGCCGACGGGAAGGGAGCTCTTCATGTCCCCCATGCAGAGTGACGTCGAGTTCGTCCTGCGCAGTGTCGAGGAGCGCGACGTCCACTTCATCCAGTTCTGGTTTACCGACGTGCTGGGCAACCTCAAGTCGTTTGCTGCCACGCCGGGCGAGCTCGAGGACTCCATGACCGAGGGCATGGGCTTTGACGGCTCGTCGGTCGAGGGCTTTGCGACGCTCGAGGAGTCGGACTGCGTGGCGCGTCCCGACGCCTCCACGTTCCAGATCCTGCCGTGGCGCCCGCAGCAGCAGGGCGCGGCCCGCATGTTCTGCGACGTCGTGACGCCTGATGGCAAGCCGTTTGACGGCGACCCGCGCAGCATGCTTGCTCGTCTGTGCGACAAGGCGGCGGACATGGGCTACGTGCTCAACGTTGCGCCGGCCATCGAGCACTTCTACTTCAAGGACGCCACGTCGAACGAGCCGCTCGACTGCGGTGGCTACTTCGACCTCATGCCGCTCGACTCCGGCAACGACCTGCGCCGCGAGACGGTGCTCATGCTCGAGCGCATGGGCATCCCCGTCGAGTACTCGCACCACGAGACCGCGCCGAGCCAGCACGAGATCGACCTGCGCTACTCCGACGCCTTCTCCATGGCCGACGCCATCATGACGTACCGCCTCGTCGTGAAGCAGGTGGCGCAGGCCAACGGGTGCTACGCGTCGTTCATGCCCAAGCCTATCGAGGACGTGGACGGCTCGGGCATGCACCTGCACCTCTCGCTGTTCGACCTCGAGGGCAACAACCTGTTCCACGACCCTGACGACGAGACGGGCTGCCAGCTCTCGACGCTGGCCAAGCAGTTCCTCGCGGGCCTGCTCAAGTACGCTCCCGAGTACACGCTCGTCACGAACCAGTACGTAAACTCGTACAAGCGCTTCGTGCGCGGCTTCGACGCCCCGCTGTTCGTGACGTGGGCGCAGGCCAACCGCTCGGCGCTCGTGCGCGTCCCCCACTTCAAGCCGGGCAAGTCGCTGTCGAGCCGCCTCGACCTGCGCAGCCCCGATCCCTCGTGCAACCCCTACCTGGCGTTCGCGGCCGTGTTCGCGGCGGGCCTGGCGGGCATCGAGGAGGGGCTCGAGCTGCCGGCTGAGCAGCAGGGCAATGTCTACGCGCTGTCCGATGCCGAGCTGGCGCAGCGGGGCATCACGCGCCTGCCCACCGACCTGGGCTGTGCCATCCGGGCGTTCGAAGGCTCCGAGCTTATGCGCCGCACGCTGGGCGACCACATCTTCGACTACATCGTGCGCGCCAAGAAGGCGGAGTGGCTCGACTACTCCAGCCACGTCGGCGCCTGGGAGCTGAAGACGTACCTGCCGATCCTCTAGGCGTTTTTCGGCAGATTTCGCTGGTGACGGGGCGTCTGGCTCTCCCTGCGGGGAGGTCCGGACGCCCTTCTTTTACGGGAGGGCGGGTACGCCATGCGGTTTGTGATCGCGTCGGACATACACGGGTCGGCCACGTGGTGCCGGGCGCTCATGGCGCAGATCGAGCGCGAGAGCCCCGACCGCGTGCTGCTGCTCGGTGATCTGCTCTACCACGGGCCGCGCAACGACCTGCCCGACGGCTACGCTCCCAAGGAGGTCGCCGCGATGCTGAACGACATCGCCGAGCGTATCATCGCCGTGCGCGGCAACTGCGAGGCGGAAGTCGACCAGATGGTGCTCGACTTCCCGTGCCTGGCTGACTACACCGAGGTGTTTGACGCGGGCGTGCCGGCTGGGACGCCGTGGGTGAGCGGGGGAGCCACGGGACCGGATGTGGCGGGCCGCCTACTGTTCCTGACGCACGGGCACGTGTACGGCCCTGGCCTGCAGAACAGCGTGGACAACCTTCCCAAGATCCCGAGCGGCTCCGGCGCTGCCCTGCTGTACGGCCATACGCACGTGAAGGTATGCAGCCCCTGCCCAGGACGCCCCGACCTCTGGCTGCTCAACCCCGGCAGCGTCTCGCTGCCCAAGGATGGCACGCACTCGTACGCGACCTACGAGGACGGCGCCTTCGAGCTGCGTGAGCTGCGCGCGGAGTAGGACGTCTCGCCTTCGCGCGCAGCTAGAGGGTCTCTACGCCGGGTAGTGCGTGTGGGCCTCGTCGATGCCTCGCAGCGTGTTGTCGAGGTAGCGGCGGGCCCACCAGTGCGCCATGTTGAGGTTCATGTCCGTGTAGTTGCCGCAGTCGCGCGGCGAGGCGCCGGGGATGTCTCCCTCGAAGTTCGCAATGAACTCGTAGCAACGCGTCACGAGGTCGAGGACGTCGGCGCTCTCGAGGTCGCCTTCGAGGATGAGATAGAAGCCGGTGCGACAGCCCATCGGCCCGAAGTAGATGACGCGGTCCTTCCAGGCGTCGTCGTTGCGCAAAAACGTCGCGCCGAGGTGTTCGATGGCGTGCACCTCGGCCGTGCTCATGACCGGCTCGTCGTTGGGCGAGGTCATGCGCAGGTCGAACGTCGTGAGCGTGACGGCGCCGCCTTCGCCCACGTGGTCCTTGCGCGATACGTAGACGCCGGGCTCGAGCAGGATGTGGTTGACGGTGAAGCTTGCGATTTTTTGCATGAGCGTTCCCCTTTGAGTAACGAGCGCACCTGGTTGTGGCAGAGAGCTGCAGGTCGATTATACTGAGGGTGAATCGCACCACGGTCCGCGCCCAATATCCTTACGGAAGGGAGCACGACATGAGCGACAACGAGAACCTGCACATCCCCGATAGTACGGCGATCTGTGACGAACAGCTCGAAGGCGTGGCGGGCGGTATGGAGGGGCGCCGTCTTCCCAAGCTGCCCAGCCAGCACTACCCCGTGAGCATCCTGTGCCCCAGTTGCCTCAAGGAAACGACCTATATGTCGGATATGAAGGAGCAGGTCGTTACGTGCGGCCGCTGCGGCCATCAGTGGACGATGTACAACACGTAAGCACGAGGGGCTTTGGCATGCGGAAGCGAGGTTGATGCCTGTGGGCGAGCGGGACACGCACGGCGCTGGGCGCGAGGGGGCTGCGAAGCCCTGCGATTGCGGGCTGCCAACGCCCGAAGCGTGCGCGGCCGTGCGTCGCGACTCGTTTTGGCTGACCTCGTCAGACGATGCCACGGCGCTGGGCTGCGACGTGTGGCTGCCGGCTGGCGGTTCGTCGGGCGTGGTGGCGACTGTGCAGCTTGTCCACGGCATGACGGAGCACATTGGGCGCTACGACACCTTTGCCCGCGTGCTGGCAGCGCGGGGCTGCGCCGTCGTCGGCCACGACCACCTCGCCCACGGGCGCAGCGTCATCTCGCCCGAAAACTGGGGCGTCCTGCCCGCAGGACGCGGCGCCGACTACCTCGTTGCCGACGTCCAGCTTGTGCGTCTGCGGGTTGAGGGGCGCTTTCCCGACGTGCCCCACGTCATATTCGGCCACTCGATGGGCTCGTTCGTTACGCGGGCCTTTCTCGGCAAGCACGGCTCTGGACTGGCGGGCGCGCTCATATTCGGCACGGGCTGGCAACCGTCTGCGGCCCTGGCGTTCGGACGCGCCGCGACGAGCGCGCTGGCGGCACTGCGCGGGTGGGACTTCCGCTCGAAGCTCATCGACGGGCTCGCTGTGGGTGCCTACGCCCGCCGCTTCGCGCGAGAGGAGGGCGGCAAACTGGCGTGGCTCTCGCGCGACGCCGCTGCCCGCGACGCCTACGCGGCCGACCCCGCCTGCGGGTTCACGTTCTCGCTCGGCGCCTACCACGAGCTGTTTCGGCTCATCGGGATGGCACAGGATCGTGCGCTCGTGCAGGGTATGCCCCATGACCTGCCCGTCCTGCTCGCGTCGGGCACGCAGGATCCTGTGGGCGGCATGGGGAAGGCGGTGCCGCGCGTCGCGAGCCTGCTGAGTTCGTGCGGTGTCACCGACGTCGAGCAGCGGCTCTACCCGGGCGCCCGCCACGAGCTGCTCAACGAGACGAACCGTGCCGAGGTCATGACGGACGTCGTGGACTGGCTCGAGCGAAAGGGAATCGTGCGATGACGATGACAGGCGAGCGCCCGGAGAACCTACGGGTCGGAAGTCCTGCCGCACCGGATGCGGGCGTGCGGGCCGTCTCCGACTCGGGTGCCTCCTATGTGCTGGCGCTCGACTCGGGCACGACGTCGGTGCGCGCCATCCTGTTCGACGCCCACGGCACGCCGGTTGCCCAGGCGTCGCAGCCCATCACGCAGCACTATCCCCAGCCGGGTTGGGTTGAGCACGACCCGCGTGAGATCCTGGCCCGCCAGATCGCGACGATCTCGGAGGTGCAGTTCGCGAGCGGCATCCACTCTGAGCGCATCGCCGCCGTGGGCATCACGAACCAGCGCGAGACTGTCGTCGTGTGGGATCGCCGCACGGGCGAGCCGGTGTGCAACGCGCTGTGCTGGCAGTGCCGGCGCACGGAGCCACGCATCGCCGAGCTGCGTGAGCGCGGCCTCGCCCCGACGATCGCCGCCAAGACGGGCCTCGTGCTCGACCCGTACTTCTCAGCGAGCAAGCTGGCGTGGGTGCTCGACAACGTGCCCGGGGCTCGGGAGCGGGCGGAACGCGGCGAGCTGCTGTTCGGCACCGTTGACAGCTGGCTCATCTGGAACCTGACGGGCGGGGCGCAGGCCTGCGGCACCCCCGTCCACGCGACGGATCGCACGAACGCGAGCCGCACGATGTTGTACAACATCCACGAGCTCGACTGGGACGACGAGTTGCTCGAGCTCTTCGGCGTCCCTCGCTCCATGCTTCCGCGCGTCCTGGCGTCGACGGACGACTACGGCCGCGTGAGCGCCGACATCATGCCGGCCTGCCCGCCTATCACTGGCGTCGCGGGCGACCAGCAGGCTTCTCTGTTCGGCCATGGCTGCTTCGAGGCGGGCGATGTCAAGGCGACGTACGGCACGGGATGCTTCGTGCTCATGAACACGGGCGAGGTGCCGGCGCGCTCGGAGAATGGCCTCGTCACGACTGTCGCGGCGACGCCGGCGGGAGCTCCGGTGCGTTATGCGCTCGAGGGGTCGGTGTTCAACGCGGGATCCGTCGTGCAGTGGCTGCGCGACGAGATGGATCTCGTGCGTACGGCCGAGGAGACGGAGGCGCTGGCGGCGTCGGTGAGCGATACGGCGGGCGTCTACGTCGTGCCGGCATTCACGGGCCTGGGTGCGCCGTGGTGGGACGCCGATGCGCGTGGCGTCGTGTGCGGTTTGACGCGCGGCTGCTCGAAGGCCCACTTCGTGCGCGCGGCGCTCGAGAGCATCGCCTACCAGACGCACGACGTCATCGAGGCCATGCGCCGCGACTTCCCCGACGCCGGGGCGCTGGCGCACCTGGCCGTCGACGGCGGCGGCTCCATGAATGGCTTCACGATGCAGTGGCAGGCCGACCTGCTCGGTTGTCCCGTCGTGCGGCCCCGGACGTGTGAGGCAACCGCGCTGGGCGCCGCCTATCTGGCGGGTCTGGGCGTCGGCTTCTGGCGCGACCTCGACGAGCTGCGCGCCAACGCCGGCGAGCCTGCGGCGCGCTTCGAGCCGGCCATGGGGGAAGCCCTGCGCGCCGAGCGGCTTGCAGGTTGGTACGCGGCTCTGCGTCGCGCGCGCAGCTAGGGACGGGGCGCCCGCGCGAGCGGAGGTATCGCCCTCGTCGTGCGAGGCCGAGAGTCGGACAAGCTGGGCAGGCGCGCGGAGGCGGGCGAAGTGACGCCCTCGCCGCGCGGGGCTGGGCGCAAATGGGAGCCGTGCATGCCGGGCCGGCGCGTGAGGCGCGTGAGCCGATGCGCCGGCAGCGAGCGGGGACGGCCCCACATCGCGAGACCGAGCGAAAACGTGAGCTGCGCATGCGAGGCTGCCGGGCGGGGGGCGGGGCGCGCGCGGGGGGCGGCCTCGCGTTGTGCGAAGCCGGGCAAGAACGTGGGCCGTGCGCGCCTGGTCGGCTGGCAGGGACGGCCCGCACCGCGAGCGCAGACGAAAACGGGCAAAAACGCGAGTCATGCATGCCGGCCCCTCGGGCAGTGGATTGCATCCTGTTGTGGGCGGTGCGCTGACCTGCGGGTTTAGTGCGCATGCGTGGGTATGGCTGTCGAAGCGGGCACGAACTGTCGCCTGTTGCGGGGAGGCGGCCATACACAGCTCGACTTCTTGTCCAGCCAGGGCCCGTTCGCGTGCAGCGCTGCCCTCGCGATGAGGGGGAGGGCTGCCGACGCCAAATCCTTACCTGCGCATACGGAGCTTTGTCGAAGTTGCACCCGCGGACCTTCGCGCCGCTCTCTCTGGCCGATGATGAGGCACTGCTCCGTCGCATGGCGCGTGCCATGGCGGGCAGCGACACGGGAGAGACGGACGAGCGCGAGGGCGGCGACGATGGCTAGCGAATACGGCGTGGATGGCATCTCGATCGGTAGGAGCCCGACGCAGTCGGAGCGTCCGACCGTGATGTCTCCCGATTCCTCGGCGTCTGCGGCCTGCGGTGCGTGTTCTACACCCGCGAGACCCTCCACTTCCGCGGCGCCTCCAGCCGGCGCGGCCTCCTCAGCCCCCGCAGCGGTTTCCGCCCGCGTGGAACCTTCGTCTCCCGCGGCGCCTCCCGCTCGGAAGGGCTTCCTCAGACGCTGGGGGCGGCCATCATTCGCAATTCTGTGCGTGCTCTTCGGCCTGGAGTCCATCGCGGCCAACGTCGTGCATCCCGTCGAGCCGGCGTTCTACATCGCGCTCGGCTTGCCCGACTGGATATTCGGCGCGGCGTTTGCGGCCATGGCGTTCGGACTGTTCGCCTTCTCTCCGTTTTGGGGCGTCATCTCCGACCGCCTGGGCCGCGTGCCGACGCTCGCGGTGACGATGCTGCTCTACGGCCTGGCCCAGCTCGCGTTCCTCGTGAGCACGACCGTTCCGACCATCCTGCTCGCGCGCCTGGCTGCCGGTGCGTTCTGCTCGGGGTGCGGCGTTGCCGCCATGGCGTTCGTCGCCGACATCTCCGACGCGGGCGCGTGCGGCCGGCGCATGTCGATATTCGCCGCCGTCCAGAGCTTCTGCACGGCCCTGGGCTATCTCGTGGGTGGCATCGTGGGCCAGGACGACCCGGGCCGCTCATTCGTGCTGCAGTTCTTCATCCTGGCCGCCGTCGCGCTCGGAGCCGTTGTCCTGCTCGTCGACGGGCAGGGCTTCCATCGCTCCGATCGACGTCTGACGCTGGCGAGCGCCAACCCGCTGGCGGCGTTTGCCGACACGCGCGCCATTCTCTCGCCGTGGATGGTCGCCTTCCTGTCCGCAACGACGCTTGCCTGCCTCGCCTCGGCAGCGTTCGACAACTCGTTCAACTACTACCTGCGCGATCAGTTCGGCTTCCCCACGACGTACAACGGCTACATCTACGCCGCCGTCGGCGTGCTCGGCCTCGTTGCTAACGTGACGATCGGCCTGCGCTTGCAGCGCTCGCGCGACACGGAGGGGCCGCTGTCTGTCGTGCTCGTCTGTGCGGCTGCCGTGCTTGGTTCGACGCTGCTTGCGGCAAACATGCCACTCTACCTCGGGCTGAACATGCTGTTCTACGTCTTCAACTCCCTGTACCTGCCGCTGATGCAGGCGCTTGCCATCGAGGGCGACCCCGACGGCCACGGACGCGTGTCCGGCCTGTTCCAGTCGGTGAAGTCGCTCGGCATGGTCGTGGGCGCGCTCGTGGCCGGCTTTGTGTACGAGGCCGATCCCCGCGTGCCGTTCGTCATGGCGGCGGCGTCTTTCCTGCTCGCTGCCTGCTGTGCCGTTGCAGCGCGCCGCATCGCGCGTACCCGTGGTAGGAGGCGCCGGGCGTAGGTTCCCGGCCCCCGCACGGAACTTCGGTGCGTACGGGGGAGAGCCGGACACGTGGGGGAGCGCAATCCCCTATGATGGACGGACGCACGCTGCGGGCCAGATTCCCGCAGGTGCGCAAGAGAACCCCGATACGATTGGATCACCATGATCAAGGAGCTCGTCAAGGACACCGACTTCCTCGCCAAGCCGCTCGCCCCGGCCACGGCCGATGACGCGAGCATCGCCGAGGACCTGCGCGACACGATGGCGTCCCTGGATAACTGTGCTTGCCTCGCTGCGAACCAGATCGGCTACGACAAGGCCGTCATCGCGTACGACGCCGGGTCGCGAGGCGTTGCCATCATGTTCAACCCGCAGATCAAGCAGGCCATGATTCCCTACCTGGCCACGGAGAGCTGCCTGTCTCTGTCCTACGACAGCGAGGTCAAGCGCTTCAAGCGCATCATCGTTGCTTACGAGGAGCTCGTTGACGGCAAGCTCGTCGCGCGCCAGAAGAAGTTCGGGGACTGGACGGCCGAGATCATTCAGCACGCCGTCGATCACTGCGCCGGTCTGCTCGTCTAAAGGCTGCCGCCCAGCACGTCCCGCTCGACCCGCCCGCCATTGGAGGCTGCGTGCCCCGACGGCGGGCGGGTCTTTTTTGTGGGCTGTCAGCGACGCAGCGGGTCGTCGCGCTATGATGGCGCGCCGATCGAGCAGGCGACAGCGGAGGTTCCGGGCAGTGAGCGTGCGTGAGAAGGTAGGACAGACCCTGGGTCGCTTCCGGCGACCGTCGTTTGCCGTCGTATGCGTCGTCATGTGGCTCGAGGCCATCGGCGCAAACATGGTCCACCCCGTCGAGCCGGCGTTCTACATCGCGCTCGGCCTGCCCGACTGGATATTCGGCGCCGCCTACGCCGCCATGGCGTTCGGCCTGTTCTCGTTCTCTCCGCTGTGGGGCGTCGTGTCCGACCGCGTGGGCCGCGTCCCGACGCTTGCGGCCACAACGGCTCTCTACGGCTGCTCGCAGCTCGCGTTCTGCGTGAGCACGACCGTCCCGACGATCCTGTTTGCGCGCTTTGCCGCCGGGGCGTTCTGCTCGGGTGCGCTCGTGTGCGCCATGGCGTACGTCGCCGACGTCACCGAGCCGTCCAAGATGGGCCGCTCCATGTCCATCTACGGCGCGACGCAGGTCACGGCCACGGCGCTCGGCTACACGGTCGGCGGGCTCGTCGGCGTCGACGACCCGGCGCGCTCGTTCGTGCTGCAGTTCTTCCTGCTCGTGCTCACGGGTGCGGCGGCGTTTGTTCTCATGGGGGAGGGCCCTCACTTCACGCGCTCCGACGTGCGCCTCACTGTGCGCAACGCCAACCCGCTGGCGGCCTTTGCTGGCACGCGCGATCTGCTGTCGCCCTGGATGGTGCTGTTTCTGCTGGCGGAACTTCTGGCCTGTACGTCCACGTCGTCATTCGACAACTCGTTCAACTACTACCTGCGCGACCAGTACGGGTTCCCCACGACGTACAACGGGGCCATCTACGCCGTCATGGGCGTGCTGGGCTTCTGCGCCAACCTGGGCATTGGCCTGCGGCTGCAGCGCGGGCGCGACCCGGAACGCTCTGTGGCGATCGTGCTGGGGCTGTGCGCCGTCGTGCTCGCCGTGGCCGTGGGGGCGGGCTCTATGCCGGTGTTCCTCGTGCTCAACATGGTGTACTACACGTTCAACTCCATGTACCTGCCATTGCTGCAGGCGCTGGCCATGCGGGATGCGGGCGCCGAACACGGCCGCGTGTCGGGCCTGTTCCAGTCGGTAAAGTCGTTCGGCATGGTGAGCGGCTCGCTGATCGCCGGCTTCATCTACGAGGCCAACGTCCATGCGCCGTTCGTGCTATCCGTGTGCGTGCTGGTGGGCGGCGCGATCGCGATGCTCGGCGCACGTCGGGTCGCCCGGACGCGGGGACGCCGCTCGTAGAGGTGCGGATCGCCCAATCGTAAAAACTTAGCATGGCCTCCTACCTGCGAATATGTCGTATTTCCGCAGGTAGGAGGCCGTGTGGTCGCGCGCTAAGAAATGCCGGTTTGGCGATGCCTCCTTCTGCATTCCAAAGGTTTTCCCTATAGCAGGATAACTGAGAGAGGTATATCCATTCTAGAGAGGCCCGGCGTATCATGGGGAGCTGTGCATAGTCGCCGTCAAAGGAGCCCCCATGTCTTTGTGCGTTTCTCGCCGCTCGTTCATTGTCGCATCGGCCCTGCTTGCGAGTGCTTCGTTGTTGGGCGGGCGCGTGGTTCTTGCAGCGGAGGAGGGCTCGTCCGGCGAGCCTGAGCGCACGACGGCCGCCGACCTGCCGCGCATCGGCGGGCCCACGATGTACCCCTACACGTACACGACGTACACCTACGACCGCGAGCCGGTCGAGTACACGGTCGAGAAGGCGCCGGAGCGCGTTGTGGCCATCGACCAGAACAACATCGAGACGCTGCTCGCCCTGGGCCTCAAGGACGCCATCGTGTGCGCGTTCGGCCTCGACGACCCGTCGGCGCTCGGTGACCTCCAGGCCGACTTCGAGCAGATTCCCTACCAGGACGCCATGCCGCCCAAGGAGGACGTCATCGCCCTGTCGCCTGACTTCATCTCAGGCTGGTACAGCACGTTCTCCGACGACCGCCTCGGCAACGTCGACTTCTGGCAGGGGCGCGGCTGCGGCACGTACATGTCGCTCAACAGCGCGTGCCGCGGCAAGACGGGCACGTACTATCAGACGATCTACGACGAGATGCGCGACATCCAGCAGCTGGGCATCATCTTTGACAAGCAGGACGCGGCTCAGGCCCTCGTTGACGAGATGCTCGACGAGGTGCTACGCATCCAGGACTACACGTCGCAGCAGTCGACGCACCCCCGCGTTGCCGTGCTCGAGAACGAGGACGACAGCTTCCGCGTGTACAGCGAGATGACGCTGGGTGGCAACGTCGCCATGGAGGCCGGCGCCGAGCTGGCGGCGGGCAAGGGCTCGGACACAGCCAACATCTCGGCGGAGGACCTCATCGGCATCAATCCCGACGCCATCTTCATGGTGTGGTACGACGGCTTTAAGACCGGCGAGGAGGCTGTCGCGGACATTACGGACAACCCGAAGTTCGCGAGCCTGACGGCCGTGAAGGAGGGCCGCGTTTTCCCGCTGGCGCTTACGGGCATCTACTGCAGTGGCCTGCATACGATCGACGGCATCCTCGACATCTCCGAGGCGCTCTATCCCGAGCTGTATGAGGAGGGCGCCGCCGGCTCTGCCGTTCGCGACGCCGCTGCCGCCTCGCACGCTGGCGACGCTGCGGGCAAGTAGGTCGGAGCCTGCGGGAAAGGGTGCCTGTGGATCTCAAGAACGGGGCCGTCCGGGGCCGGGCCGTGTGGGTCGTCGCCCTGGTAGTGCTGCTGGCGGTGCTCGTGGGCTCGCTGCTCGTGGCCGTCACGATCGGCTCGGTCAACCTCTCGGTGGGTGACGTGTACGGCGTCATCCTCTACCACCTCACCGGCTTGGGCGACGCGTCCCTCTACGGCGACGGCACGGCGACGGGCGACATCGTGTGGCAGGTACGTCTGCCCCGCCTCGTGCTGGCCATCGCCGTGGGGGCAGCCCTGGCGGTCGTGGGCGCCATCATGCAGGCCGTCGTCAAGAACCCGCTGGCTGACCCCTACATCCTGGGCGTTTCGTCCGGTGCCCAGCTCGGCGCGACGCTGGCCATCCTGCTTGGTGTCGGCGCGGCGCTGGGCAGCGGCTACGAGGGCGTCGTCGCGTTCGTCGGCGCCTTCCTCGCGTCGATGGCCGTCGTGGCCATGGCCAACGTCGGCGGGCGCGCCACGAGTGTGAAGCTCGTGCTGTCGGGTACGGCGCTGGCCGCCATCTGCGGGGCGGTCTCGAACTTCCTGCTGTTCGTCGTCAACACGAACGACGGGGCCGTCTCTGCGGTCGTGCGCTGGACGATGGGCAGCCTTGCGGGTGCGGATTGGCCGACGAACGGGCTCGTGCTGGTGCTTGCTCTGCTGGGCACGCTGTTCTTCTGGTCGCAGCACCGCGCGCTCAACCTCATGCTGCTCGGCGACGAGACCGCCGTGACGCTCGGTGCTGACCTGACGCGGCGGCGCATCGTTTACCTGGCCGTCGCGTCTCTGCTCGTGGGCTTTGCCGTGTACGCCGCGGGCATCATCGGCTTCGTGGGCCTCGTCATCCCGCACATCGTACGTATGCTGTTTGGGACGGACCACAAGAAGCTCGTCCCGCTGGCGGCTGTCGTGGGCGCCATCTTCCTGCTCTGGGCCGACGTGCTGTGCCGCGTCGTCATCCCGCACCACGAGATCCCGATCGGCATCCTGACGGCCCTCGTGGGCGCGCCGGTGTTCGTGTGGCTCATGGTGCGCCGCAAGTACGGCTTTGGGGGAGGCGACCAGTGATGACAGGCGTTCCGACACCCCGGGAGGCGGCGATCGGCGCCGAGGGCATCCGTGTGTCGATCGGGACAGCCGAGATCCTGCGAGGCGTCGACCTCGCGGCGGCGAAAGGCGAGCTCGTCGGCCTCATCGGGCCGAACGGCAGCGGCAAATCGACGCTGCTCAAGTGCATCTACCGCGTGCTGGCGCCCTCGGGCGGCGCCGTCTACCTCGATGGGCGGTCGCTGAGCGAGTACTCCGTGCGCCAGAGCGCCCGGCAGGTGGCCGTCCTTGCCCAGCACAACTACTACAACTTCGAGTTCTCTGTGCGCGACGTCGTGCTACTCGGGCGCGCTCCGCACAAGCGGGCGCTGGATCGCGACACGGCGCAGGATTACGCCATCGTTGACGAGGCGCTGTGCACGGTGGGGCTCTCCGATCTGGCGACGCGGACGTTCTCGACGCTTTCGGGCGGCGAGCAGCAGCGAGTCATCTTGGCGCGCGCTCTGGCGCAGCAGACGCCGTGCCTCATCCTCGACGAGCCGACGAACCACCTCGACGTGCGTTACCAGCTCGAGCTCATGGATATCGTGCGCGGCCTGGGCAAGACGGTCATCTGCGCCGTGCACGATCTCAACGTCGCAGCCATGTACTGCGACCGGCTCTACGCCTTGCGCGACGGGCGCATCGTCGCGAGCGGCACGCCCGAGCAGGTCATCACGCCCGACGTCATCCGCGCGGTCTACGACGTTGAGGCGCGCGTCGTCGAGGACGAGGACGGCACGCGCCACGTACTCTACCGACCCGGCGGGTACGCGCGACGCGGGTAGCACGCAGGCAGCTCGCGTGGCCGTAGTTCTGCGCGCGAGACGCCGCTTCGTGGCCAGAAATCGAGCGCGTGAACGGGCGGCCTCCCACCGCTCCGGCGTTTTCGCTGGGAGCTGCGGGGGCCGAGGCCCCGATCGCGCGCTTGGCGTCCGAAGCCCCATACACGAGCCCGGTTCTCGTCCACGAAACGACATCCCGCGCGCAAAGGCAGGGCCGGGCGCCTCCAGCGGAGACGTCCGGCCCGTAACACGCGGTCTATCCAGAGCGAGGGCGCGCTGTACCTTACGCGTTGGCGATGCTCTCGGCGGCGAGCTTGCCGCTCGTCAGCGCCCAGCCGTTGTTGGCGCCGGAGGGCGAGTTGGAGCCCATGACGCCGCCCACGATCTCACCGGCGGCGTACAGGCCGGTGATGACGTTGCCGTCTGCGTCCTCGACCTGCAGCTGGTCGTTGATGACGAGGCCGCCCATCGTCGTGGCGTAGCGCGGCTTCTGCTCGACGAGGTAGTACTCGCCGTCGCCGATCTTCATCGTGAGGTAGTCGCCCGGGCGGCCGAACTCGTCCACGCCCGCGTCGACGCCGGCGTTGTAGTTGTCAACGGTCTCGACGAGCACCTCGGGGTCCATGTTGACGCGGCCGGCGAGGCCCTCGATCGTCTCGTCGTGCGCGAAGACGGGCGTCGTCGTGCCGTTGGCGTCGAGCCACTTCTGGACATCGTCCATGTTGAAGCCCGTGCCCGGGAGCTTCTCGCTCCACGCGGCGTAGTTCTCGGCGTCCATGAGCAGGTAGAGCGTCGCGTTCTCCTGCTGCAGCTCGACCTCGAGAATGTCGTGGTTCGACGCCTTCTCGTTGACGACGCGCTTGCCCTCCGGGCTCACGAGGATGGCGCTCATCGGCCACACGACGAGGTTACCGTCGATCGTCGACTTGGCGCGGCCCTCGGAGACCTCGACGCCGTTCGGGTACTGCTTGGCGTACTCGAGCATGAGCGTGCCGGCGTTGACCTCGGGAGCCGTGGCAACGGTGAGGCCGTCGCCCGTCGAGGTCGTCAGGCCGTAGTACAGCGACGTGGCGAGCGACTCGGGCTTCCACTTCTGGCTCGCGCCGTAGCCGCCGGCGGCCAGCACGACGGCCGGGGCGCTGATCTTGTACGTCGTGCCGTCCTTGGCCACGGCCTCGATGCCGGCCACGGCGCCGTCGGCCATCGTGATGGCCTGGATGGACGTGTCGAGCAGGACGTCAGCGCCGCTCTCCGCGATGGCGGCCTTCATGCTCTCAGAGGCGCCGTTGCCGCCGCCGGCGTAGGCGAGCTCGCGGTCGTGGCTGTACTCGGCCAGGTCGTGCAGGCCGGCCTCCATGTTGTACTCGACGCCGCAGCTCTGGTTCAGCCAGTCCGTCGTCTCGCCCACGTGATCGGCGTAGAGCTGGATGAGCTCAGGCACGCACATGTCCTCGCCGTTGGCCTGGAAGTCCTCGACCATCGACTCGGGAGTGTCGTCGGAGACGCCAGCCTCCTCCTGCAGCGCGGAGCCCATGACGACCTGGTTGCCGCCGGACACGGAGATGCAGCCGCCGAGACGGTACGTCTTCTCGACGAGGATGACCTTCTTGCCGAGCTCGGCCAGGCGCAGGGTGGCCGCCATGCCGGCCGCGCCGCCGCCCACGACGACCGCGTCAGCCGAGAGCTCCTTGACCTCGGTGGACTTGGGCTCGTCGAGCGTGGCGTACAGGGCCTTCGTGTCGGCACCGGCCTGCTCGGCGGCATCGGCCACGGCGTTGAAGATGCCGGCGCTCGTGACGGTGGCGCCCGTCATGCCGTCGATGCCGAGGCTCTGCTTCTCGATGATGAGCTGCGGGAGCTGCTCGAGGGCGCCGGTCGCGACGGCCGGGGTCTCGGACTGCGAGACGACCTCGATGGACTCGATGGCGTTCTCGGAGAACGTGACGTCGAGGACGATGTTGCCGCCGTTGCCCACCGCCGTGCCGGTGTACGTGCCGGGCGTGAAGCTCAGGGCCGCGGCCTTGTCGGCGGCCTCGCTGGCGAGCACGCTGCGGGAGGCGATGCCCGAGCCGAGCAGACCGGTGGCGGCGAGGCCACAGGCGGCGGCACGGGTGAACGCGCGGCGCGACATCGTGAGGTTGGCGGCGAGCTGAGGCTGATCGTTCATGGGTGATGCGTCCTTTCCGTATGGTGGACTGCTGTGGTGCGCGGGGGCGCAGGCTGGTCACGGGGCCCGTAGATCCGCGTCGCGGGCGGCTTCGAGGGCCGTGCGTTGCGGAAGAGCCGGGCGAGCCGGGGAACCTGTGCTCCGTGCGGAACGATTCCCACAATAGGAGCGCAGGGGGCCGACCGGCCAGACCCCCAAACGGGTTGGCTCGTTTTATGACATGACCCGGTGCAGGTCTTTCCGCGCGATATCGGGGCGCCCCGAAATGGGGTATTTCGCGCGTTCTCGCAGCTTAGGGCTGGGGCATTTGCTAGGATGGGCACAGGAGTGCCTCAAGTTTGATTTCGCTGTCTTTCCTGCTGAAAGTCCGCTCCTGACGACGGGCGGCCTTCTGCTGTCGGCGACGAGAGGGGAGTGCGGGCTATGGGATTCCTCAAGTCAGTGCGGCCGTGGCATCTCGGCCTGTGCTTCATCCACCTGTGGATCTACTGCTCGACGCATCGATTCGTGCTCAACGGCGACGTCTCGACGATGGTCGTCATGTACGCCGTGCTGTCCGTCGCGCTCGTCGCGCTGTTCGCGTGGGTGCGCCATGCGACGCGCGGCGCCGGCGCTACCGACGCCTTCCCCGCGCCGTGGTTGGCGAACGTGCTCGACGCTGTGTCGGCCGTTCTCATGGCTGTGTCGGCCGTGCTGCTGTGCCTGCCGCTGCCCCTGCCCGACGCGGCCGTTGCCGTCGTCGCCTCTACCGCGGGCGGCTTGGGCGTCGGCTGGGCCTACGCGCGCTGGTGCGTCCTGTACGCTCGCCTCGACGTGCGCTGCGCAGCGCCGCTCATCTTTCTGACGATGGCCGTCGGCTCGGCCATCAAGGCCGTCGTTGACGTGCTGCCGCCCGTGCCTGCCGCCGTCGTGCTGGCCCTGGCCCCGTTTGCGACGTTCGTCTGCCTGCGCCGCGCGCAGCTCGCCATGCCCGAGGCCCCCGAGCCCATCCGCTACTACAACAACCGCACGATCGGCTCGCTGGCGCGCCTCGCCGGCGGCATCGCGGTGTTCAGCCTCACGACGGGCGTCGTCCAGTCGCTGTTTCTCGACACGACGCCGCCCTCGCTTGCGCCGATCCTCGTCCACCACGGCAGCGAGGTCGTGCTTGCGCTCATCATGCTCGTGTGGGTGGGCGTGGCGGGGCGCGGCCTGGACTTCAGCCGCACGTGGCGCCTCATCCTCGTGCTCATGGGCACGGCGCTCATATTCGAGTCGCACCTGAGCGGCGAGGCCGTCATGTACCTGCTGTCGCTCGTTCGCACGGCACAGACGTTCCTCATCGTCTTCCTGTTCCTGGCGCTGGCTGACGTTGCGCGGCACAGCCCGTACCACCCGATGATGGTGTTCGCGCTGGGATGGACGGCCTACTCGCTGCCGTTCATGATCGGCAAGGCCGCGGGCGACGCGCTTGTGGGCTTTGGACCCGACGCCGCGCTCGTGACGTCGCTCATCGTGTGGGCGCTCGTCATCGTCATGATGTTCGTGCTCGACGACGCGTCCATGGGCAACCGACTCATCTTTGCCGAGCTCAACGAGGCGGGCGAGGGCGAGGCCGACCAGGACTCGCCGGCGCGTCGCATCGGCGAGCTGCAGCGCGAGCTGGGGGAGCACGATGCGGCGAGCCAGCAGGGCGCCGCCGACCCGCTGAGCGACCGGTGCGCGCGGCTGTCCGAGGAGTACGGCCTCACGCCGCGCGAGCGCGAGATCCTCGAGATGCTCGTGCGCGGCCGCAGCAAGGTGCACATCGCCGAGACGTTCCTGATCTCGGAGAACACGGTGCGCGGCCACGTGAAGCACATCTACGCGAAGCTCGATGTCCACGGCAAGCAGGAGCTGCTCGACCGCGTCGAGGCCGTGCAGATGTAGGGGGACGCTCGACCTCGGCTTTGCTGCCGAGAGCGCCAACCCTTACCCTCACCGTAAAGTATCACGTATACGTTTATACTCAGCCTAGGTTCTGCTGTACTGAGCTGCAGGGTCTGGGCTTTTGCGCTGCTTTCGGTATCAACCTCCGTTTGAATAACGAGACAGTCGAGAAATTATGCCCATCTGTCAACCAGTTGGTTGAATGCTGACATTTTTGCAGGTCAGTTGTGATGTCGAGCGCTCTCGTCATGGCATGACACGGCGTATGCCGTTGGGGCGAAGCCCCTGCTTTCGAAGGAGGCCATCCGCTTTCTATATGGCCATCTACCTGCAGTTTCTCTATTGAACTGCAGAAAATCCTCCTGTTTTCATGACGATGTGCGCCAAACCTGGCACACACGTGGCGTAACCAGTCGGCTTTTCTTTGGTGTAGTAAACTGCGCACACTGCACCGTTAACTCACGTTGACATACGCCGCCTAACCACACCACCGTCAACGTCTTGCGCACTGCGCCCACGCAAACGGCCCGTCGAAGACGGCTCGGACATCGTGAGGCTGACAGTGCCCGGACATGCATTGCGTACAAGCAGCGCACAAGCGCCGTGGTGAGAGGAAGGAAGGCCGTCATGGGGGAGACGAAAATAGTGCGGGGGGGGGCGTTTCCAGGAGCCCTCGGGTAGGTCAGCAGATCCTTTCGTTCTTCTTGAGCGCCGTCCTGGTGTTCCAGAACCTGACGTGCTGGGCTACGCCGGCGTGGGCCAGCGAGCTTGCTCAGGGAGAGCCCGCGCCGATCGAGGAGGTTGTGCCCGCCGAGCCTGAAAGCGTGGAGGACGCTGCCGTTCCGGCGGACGACGGCCTGCAGGGGACGTCCCCCGATCCCGAGTCCGAGGTGCCTGCGACGGAAGGCCCCGCTTCCGAGCCCGAGTCTCCGGTGGTCGGCGATCCGGCGACCGAGGGCGACGACGCGGCGGCCGATGGGTCGGCGCCTGACGCTGGCGACGAAACGCCGATCCCCGACGGAGATGGCGCGGGCGACGCGGGTACGGGCGACCCCTCCAATGGCGGCGATGACCCGGCCGATGGGACGGGCGACGATCCCTCAACCTCTCCTGAAGATTCATCCTCTAACGATGCTGGCTCGACGGACGAGCCCCCGGCGGACGACGCGGGTGCGGGCGACATGCCGGGCGACTCCGAGCCGGCGCAGGGCGACGCTCCCTCTGCCGATGCCTCCGGTGCGACGCCCGACGCTGACGGCGTGCAAAACCCTTCCGCTGACTCGATCGCGAATGACGCCAATGCCGACGCTGACGCCGCCGAAAGCGAGTACAACCCCAACGCCGAGCCGCGCGTCCTGGGCGACGGTGCCACGAGCTCCATCGACGTGGGCCTCTGGCAGGACGAGGGCCACACGACCCCGGTGACTCAGGGCACCCCTATCGACATCAACAAGTCCTACTACGGCAACCTCAATATCGAGTTCTCCGATGCCGAGAAGCCCACGCTCGAGAGCCCGAACATCCAGTACAACATTCCCAACGAAACCGTTGCCAAAGCTCAGAACGGCGTGCTCTATGACGATGGCCACAACAAGGCGGGTACCTGGGAGGTGTCCAACGACCGCATTATCTTGAAATATGACGAGGCATGGCTTAGGAGCAACCCCTCCGATATCAAGGCGTTCGTGAACTTCGAGTTCGATTTCAACAAGGACACCATCGACAAGCCCGGCGATCACGAGATCGTGTTCCCGGACACGGGCGAGACCACCACTATCACTATCAAGGACGGTGACGTCACTGGCGGCAAGTGGGGCAACTTCGATGCAGAAACCGGTGTCATCACCTATAACATCAATCTGACCGTGCCCGAACCCGGCTCGCGTGACGTAGTGGTGAAGGACCACCTGGGCGACAACGTGAGCTTTGTAGATGGCACCTTCAAGCTCAACAACGCCGCACTCGGCGACGGCCAGTCCGTGACCGTCGACGGGCAGGACGCGACCATCAAGCTAGGAGATCTTGAGCCCGGTCAGTACACCCTCACGTACCAGGGCAAGATCTCCGAGGACGCGCTCGCAAAGCTTCAGAACGGGCAGAAGCTCGAGGGCGTGAACAACAGCGCCGAATGGACGTGGAGCGGTTCCACAGAGCCCGGCAAGGGCACGTATACGCCCGACATCAGCTACAACATGGTCACGAAGGGCAACGGCCAGACGCAGGAGGACGGCACCGTCAAGTGGACGGTGCAGATCAACACGGGCTCGCTCAAGGCGGACATGGGCGGCTACGTGTTCAAGGACACGCTGCCCGAGGGCATGAGCTACACCGGTAGCTACGAGATCAAGGACGCCAACTGGCAGCAGATCGGCTCGGGCAACATCGACGCAAACGCGGACAGCTTCACCTACACCTTCCCGGCAGACGCCGGCAAGAAGATGTACGTCATCGAGTACACGACCAAACTTGATGACCCGAGCGCAACCGGTCCCTTCACCAACACGGCCAAGGTCACGCCTCCCGACCCCAGCAAGGGCCCCGAGGGCTCCGGCTCGGGCAGCTACGTGGGCCCTGGTGACCAGACAATCTACGTTGCCAAGGAGCTCAAGGAGAACAACGCCGTCAAGGACGGCACCGTGACGTGGGTCTCCACAATCAAGACGTCGCTCATGGATCCCGCTACCGACCCCACTACGGTGAAGTTCGTAGACAGGATGTACCCCGCTACGAACATCTGGTTCAAGGAGGGCTCTGAGCCCGTCGTGACAATCGACGGAAACACCCTCACAAAGGGCGTGGACTACGATCTCTCGTGGATGCAGTACAACGGTCACAAGGGCACCATGACCATCACGCTCAAGGCGTCCGATGCCGTGAAGGCTGCCATGGGCTCCAAGGATATCCAGGTCACCTATGACACGCAGTCAACGGGTTGGGGCACGTTCGATAACACGTCGACGGTGACCTATCGCAACCGCGAGACCAATGCAAAGGCAAGCTACACCGTTGACAAGAATGCCGGCCTGGAGAAGAACGCCCAGTCGATGGTATGGGACCCCACCTTTGACTGGAGCAAGGTAGACGGCTCCTCCGACCGAGGTGCCTGGGTCGCCACGTGGCAGGTCAAGGCGAACTGGCCCAACGAGGGCACGAACGAGTGGTACAACAACATGGGAAGGGTTGACCTGGACGGGAAGCCTATCGTTGTTGTCGACCAGATTCCCGCCGGGATGAGCTTTGTCCCTGACTCTGCCTGGTACGATGCGACTTCGGGCAATAATTACATCTGGGGCCAAACCTCGATGGTTTCCCACGGCACCCCCCAGATGGAGCAGGGCGACGGAACCGTGACGTTTACCATGCCCACCGAGCCCGTAAGGCAGGCGGATGGTTCCTGCAAGGTGCGGGCCACCCTCACGTATCAGACGGCCGCCAAGGCGTCCGCCGTGCCCTCCGGCTCCGAGCAGACGTTCACGAACAACGCACACGGCGGTTCGGGCAGCCTCGACTTCGGCGACGCTTCGGCGACGGTCTCCGGCAAGAGCGAGATCATCACCAAGGACAGCACGCGCGAGGGCCTGTCCGATCGCTCGCATGTGGGCTACACCATCAAGGTGAACCAGAGCGGCTCCGATCTCATCCCCGGCTCTGACACTGTCGAGCTCTCCGACGTGCTCGACTACCGTTCTTCGCTCATTCCTTCGTCTTTGAAGATCACCGACTCCAACACGGGCAACACGGTCATCGCGCCTGTTAAGGTAGAGAACGTTACAGACGACCAGGGCAACAGCACGGTCAGGCTGACCATCACCGTGCCGGACTCCCGTGCCATCACGGTCTTCTATGAGGTCAAGCCTGTGGGCAACAAGGGCGAGACCATTACGCTTTCCAACACGGCCGAGCTGAGCGGCGTGGAGGGTGGCTCTTCCACCGATCAGGGCAGCTGGGAGGTCGTCGACTCGAGCGCCGGCACCGAGGGTGCGCCAGGCACGTTCACCGTTACGAAGAACGACTCGGCCGACCTGAACCGCACGCTTGCGGGCGCGACGTTCGAGCTCTGGAAAGTTAACGTCGACCAGCTTGCCGAGGGGGCCAACACCGAGGAGCAGATCCGCGCCGTCTCCGAGAAGGTAACCGAGGCGGCGACGGACACCTCAGGTTACGTGACGTTTGGCGGCTCGGACCATGCGCTCGAGACGGACGTCGTCTACTTCTTCCAGGAGACAAAGGCGCCTGACGGTTACGAGCTCAACCCGACAGTCCACTACGTGATGCTGCGCGGCACGGACGACGCCGTCTATGAGGCGGCACTTGCCAAGGCGAAAGCCCGCGGCATCGCGCCGAGCGCCGCGACGTCCTACAACGTCTACGACGAGAAGATCCCGGAGAAGGCAACGGCGAGTGCGACGCTGGGCAAGCAGCTCGTGGGCCGTGACTGGCAGGACGGCGAGTTGTTCTCGTTCGCGCTGGCTGCGAAGGCCGACGGCAGCACGGTGAGCGCCGACGAGCTGAGCGCCGCCATGCCCAAGGACGCGGACGGCAATGCCAAGACGTCCTGGACGGTCGGCAAGCCCGCCTCGGGTGCCATCGCGAGCCTCAACGTGGGAGACTTCACGTTCACCAAGCCGGGCACGTATGTGTACGAGCTAAGGGAGGACAAGGCCGGCCAGACTGAGGACCACCTCACTTACAGTGACAAGACGGCGACCCTCACGTTCACGGTGACGCGTGGCGCCGACCAGACGCTGACGGCCAAGGCCTCCGTGACGGGTCTCGACAACGTTGATGGCGTGCAGACGTTCAAGAACGAGTACAAGCCCGAGCCCACCTCCGTCGCGCTCAGCGTGAGCAAGGCGCTGGAGGGCATTGAGTGGGGCGAGCTGCCCGAGGGCGCCGCATTCAGCTCGGACCTCGTGGCCGTGTCTCCCACCCAGGACGCCCCGATGCCGGAGGGCACGCAAACCAGCACGAGCGGCAGCCGGATCAAGACCGTCGAACTGACAGACGATGCCCACGAGACCGTTCCTTTCGGGGACATCTCGTACACCGAGGCTGGCACGTACCACTACCAGATCGTCGAGCAGGATGACGTCGGTACTGACGCCGCCATCCCGGGCATGGACTATTCGCAAGGCCGCTACGACGTGACGGTTGAGGTTGTGGACAAGGGCGGTAAGCTCGAGGCTACGCCCACCATCACGCGCGTGTTCGACAGGGATCATGGCCAGGTGAGTGACAGCGAGGGCGTCAACGGCACTACGGTGACGTTTACCAACGAGTACTCCGAGAAGACCACCAGCCTTGCGCTGGAGGCGCTGAAGAAGTACACGGACACCACCGGTACCAAGCCGCTGCAGCAGCAAGGCTTCACCTTCACGCTGACCGCGCGGGACGATGCGCCCATGCCCGCCTCGGCGAAAGACGGCAGCGTTACTGCGGGCACGCAGTCTACGGGCGCCATCCAGTTCCCGGCTATCGAGTACAACGACGTGGACCACGCAGGCAAGACCTACACGTACACTCTCAGGGAGAACGTGCCGACTGGCGCCGCGGACAACGGCAACGGCACGGCGACGCTCAACGGCATGACGTATGACCTGGTCGAATATGTGATCAAGGTCGCGGTCACCCAGAATGCGGACGGCACCATCAAGGCCACGCCGAGCTATTTCCTGAGCGACGGCACGACGCCTGTGCCTGCTGACGAGCTCACCTCTGGCGTGCTCACGTTCTCGAACGAATACAAGCCGACGCCGGCCTCCCTCGACGTAACTGGCAGCAAGACGCTCGTTGGCCGCGACCTCAACGACCGCGAGTCCGTCACGTTCACGCTGCGCGCCGCGCAGGATGGCTCGGCTGGGGCCAGGGCGGCTGCGGCTGGGCTTGCTGACGACTCCATCGTGTTCGGTAGTGACACAGCTGCCGACAGCATGACGCAGACGCTCCATAGCCTCAAGAATGGCGAGGCTGCGACCTTCTTCTTCGAGGGCCTCACCTTCACCAAGCCTGGCGACTTCAAGTTCACCGTGCTTGAGTCCGACGTGAACGCCAACGGCGTCACGCAGGACACGCACCACGCCTACGTGAACGTGCACGTTGAGGACAAGGGCGATGGCTCGCTCGAGGCCACCGCCACGTACGACAACAGCAGGGCAGCAAACGCAGCCGACAAGGGTGTGAAGGACAAGGCCTCGTTCACCAACACGTATGCGGCGACCGGCTACGTGTACTTTGCGGCTAGCAAGACGCTGGTGGCGGACTCTGGTGTGACGGCGCCTGCTCTGAAGCCCGGTCAGTTCACGTTCAACGTGTACCGCGGTACCGACACGACGGCTGAGCCCGTCGAGACAGGCCTGACCAACGGCGCCAACGGCGTGATCACCACGAAGCGCATCGGCTACTCTGTGCTGCCGGCGACGGATCAGGATACCGGCCTGGTGGGCACGGGCGCCAACGCTCCGCGTTCCCTGCCGTGGCTCGTAGACAAGGGCTACGCCACACCGACCGTGCAGGATGGCCACCGCGCCTGGCAGCTCACCTACACGATGGCCGAGGTCGGACCTGACGGCAAGACGCTGGTGGGCGAGGGCAACAACGAGAAAGACGGCATCACCTACGACGCGCATCACGTCACGTTCACGGTGACCGTGGTGGACGACGGCTTCGGTAACCTCTACACGATGTATGGTACGAACCGCGCGGATGGCGACGGCACGGTGAGCACCGGCACGTTCACGAACACGTATAAGGTGGTTCCTGCCACGGCGAGTGTCAGTGCGCAGAAGGTTTTGGCGGGCGAGGGTTTCGACTGGGACAGCGTCGCCGCCTCTGGCAAGTCGTTCACCTTCCGTCTGGAGGCTGTCGGTGGAACGCTGACTGCCGGTGGCTCTACCGTTGCCAAGGCTAACGTGCCGATGCCGGAGGGCACTGCGAACGGCGTGCTCGACAAGGCCGTCTCGACCGGCGATACGTTCAACTTCGGCGGGATGACCTACGACAAGGCGGGTGTCTACAACTACACGGTCTCCGAGATCACGCCGACGAACGACGCCGACACGATTCCGGGCCTTGTCTATTCCAATGCGCTGTATGACGTGCGTGTGACTGTCACGGACAACGGCGCGGGCACGCTCTCTGCTACGACGGAGGTCGCCCTCAAGGAGACCGATGAAGGCACGACCGTGGGCGACGACCAGCTTGACTGGAAGCAGGACGGCACCGCCACCATCACCAACACGTACAACGAGAGCGAGGGCTTGTCCGGCCTGGTCGTGAACAAGAGCTATGACGACCAGTCGGACAGCAACCCGCTGACGGAGGGCAAGTTCTCCTTCACGCTGGAAGCCGCGGGCGGCCAGAAGGCTGACGGCAGCGCGATTGACGCTGCGGACGTCCCGATGCCCAACGGGCAGAAGGGCGGCTCGCTCACCCAGAAGGTCCAGAGCGATGCCAAGGCCACGTTCCCGAACATCACCTACGCGCTGAGCGAGGACGCCGGCAACACCTATATCTACAAGGTGAGCGAGGTCAAGGGCACCGAGGTCGGCATGACCTACGACGAGGCTATCTACACCGTCGAGGTCAAGGTGACGTCTAAGGTGTCGGGCGACAAGACCGTCCTCAACGTCAGCCACGTCATCAAGGACGCGTCCGGCAAGATCCTCAAGAACGCTGACGGCACGAACCTCCAGCAGCCGACGTTCGCGAACACGTACAAGGCGGATGGCGCCGAGGCCACGCTCAAGGCGCACAAGACGCTGAGCGGCCGTGACCTCAAGGCTGGCGAGTTCACGTTCGACCTGTATGAGGGCATGCAGTTCGGTAGCCCCGACGCCTCGAAGTTCCTGCAGTCCAAGACCAACGACGCCGACGGCAACGTGACGTTCGATTCGCTGGCGTACGAGAAGACGGGGGAGTACTGGTACACGCTTGCGGAGCGCGTTCCCGAGGACGCCGTAAACAACACGTACCAGGGCATTACCTATCAGAACGAGCTCGAGTTCGTCTGCGTGACGGTCGCGCTTGACAAGGCTACGGGCAAGCTCGTCGCCTCGGTCAAGGGCGTAAACTCCAACTCTGATACCGTGCAGTTTGCCAACAGCTATAACGCTGCCGGAAACGTGCTCCTGACGGCCAAGAAGGCGTACAACGGCGGCGCGATGCCTGCCGGCGATGACGCGTTCCAGTTCCAGCTGTTTGCTGGCGACAAGGCTGAGGGTACGCCGCTGCAGACCAAGACGGTGGGGGCCGACGGTGTCGTGAGCTTCGACCGGATCGCCTACACGTTAAGCCAGCTCACCGGCAAGGACGATAAGGGCAATGCCACCAAGACCTTCACCTACTCGGTGAAGGAAGTCGTACCCGAGGATGCAGCCCAAAACGAGGACGGCACCTATACCAAGAACGGCGTTACGTACTCAAACGAGGTCGCTGTCTACACGGTGAAGGTCACCGACAACGGCAAGGGTGGTCTCACCCGCGTGGTGACCGCCAAGGTTGGGGTCAAGGACATGACGTCAACTGACAGCAACGGCTATGCCCAGCCCGTTCTCACCAACAAGTATGAGGCGAAACCCGTCACAGATACGCTGACGGCCACCAAGTCCGTCACGAGCGACGGCGACGCCTACGAGCTCGAGGCGGGCCAGTTCTCCTTCACGCTTAAGAACACGACGGCTCCTACTGGCCAGAGCTTTGCGGACCAGACCAAGTCCAACGACGCGCAGGGCGCCATTGCCTTTGACGAGCTGACGTTCGGCGCCGAGGGCACCTATGTGTTCGAGCTCTCCGAGAACGATGTCGACCCGGAGAAGGCCCCGGGCGTCTCCAAGGACGGCGTGATCTACACCATCACCTACGAGGTCAAAGACGACGGCAAGGGCAACCTCTCTGTGGAATCCAAGACCGTCACGCCCTCCCAGGCCGACGGCGCACACCAAGAGCAAACGGGCACCGACGCCACGCCCACTTTCGTGAACGCCTACAAGCCTGGCGAGGCGACGTATGCGCTCGGCGGCACCAAGGTCATCGATAATGCTGCCGGTGACACGAGCCTACAGGCGGGTGAGCGCAGCTTCTCGTTTACGCTGACGGCGGGCGAAAACACTGCCGGCGTGGAGACGCCGATGCCCGAGGGCGCCGAGAACGGCAGCAAGACCGTGTCCAACAACGGCGCGACCTTTACCTTCGGCGAGATGACCTACACCAAGGAGGGCACGTACCACTACACCGTCACCGAGGTGGCTGGCGCCGACCCGGACATCACCTACAGCACCGTGACCTACGACGTCGCGGTCACCGTGACCGACGTCAAGGGCCAGTTGACCCCCTCTGCCACTTACACGATTGGCGACGAGGCTGCGGACGCCATCTCGTTCACCAACGTCTACAAGCCGACGTCCGTGACGGCAACGCTCAACGTCTATAAGACGCTTGACGGGCGTGACCTGTCCGCTGACGAGTTCACGTTCGACCTGTACGAGGGCGAACTGAGCGCGGATGACATTGCGGCGAGTGGCACGCATAAACCGCTTGCGACCGCTAAGAACGACGGGGACGGTAACGCCGCCTTCACGACGCCCGAGCTCAGCAAGGTCGGCAGCTACGACTACACGATTGTCGAGGAGCGCGCGGGCAGCACGGAGGCCGGTGTCACGTACGACCCCTCCGTGCATCACGTGCGTGTGACCGTGGGGGAGACCGAAGATCACAAGCTCGAAGTGACGTCCGTTAGCTACAACGGCGGCACGGAACTGCCTGTTACGTTTACCAACACCTACAAGGCCTCCGGCTCGCTGACGCTGGCGGGCACCAAGGCCATCGCCGGCCGTCCGTGGCAGGAGGGCGACAAGTTCACTTTCCAGGTGACCAATGCCAAGGGCGATGCCAGCACCGTTGTCGCTACGGGCACTGCGAGTGCGGCTGCCGGCACGGATGCCGTGTCCATCTCGTTCTCGGAGATCAACTACACGCTTGCCGGCGTGAAGGCTGATGCCGAAAACGGCCTGGCGATTGCCAACGAGGACGGTTCGTACACGTACACCTACACGGTTTCCGAGAGTGCGGAGGGCCTGCCTCGGGGCGTGACCCCCGCCGCGCCCAAGACCGTCACGGTGACCATTTCGGACAACGGTGACGGCACGCTTACGGTGACGCCGAACTACGGCGACAACGCGACGAGCGTGGGCTTCACCAACACGTACACCAATGAGGGCACGGCTTCCGTGAGCCTGAACGGCGCGAAGAGCCTCACGTCCAACGTGGGCTCCACCACCATCGCTGACCTCGCCGGGAAGTTCTCGTTCACGCTGAGCGGCTCCGACGGCGCGCCCATGCCAGAGGGCTCTGAGAACGGCGCAAAGACCGTCGCCAATGACGAGCAAGGCGCGGTGGACTTTGGCTCCATCACCTACAAGAAAGCCGACCTCGGCGACGCGATGTCCAAGACGTTCACGTACACGGTGACTGAGAATGGCTCGACCGACGGCAAGGACGGCATCACTAACGACCCCAAGGCCAGCAGGACTATCAAGGTCACGGTGAGCGACGACGGCAAGGGCGGCTTGACCGCCCAGACCGACCCCGAGGTTACGGGCGACATGCAGCTGTTCTCGTTTGCCAACACGTACAAGGCCACGCCTGCGAGTGCGGTGCTCGGGGCTACGAAGACGCTTTCGGGCCGCGACCTTGCTCAGGGCGAGTTCACGTTCGACCTCTACGAGGGCGAGCTTACGGCCGAGCAGATAGCGTCTGGCGAGCACGAGCCCATCGCCTCCGCTTCGAACGACGCAAGCGGTGCGGTGAGCTTCCCGGCTCAGGCTTACGAGGCCGAGGGCGAGCACGACTACACGATTGTCGAGCGTAAGGGCAACCTGGGCGGCGTTACGTATGACGACGCTGTTCACCATGCGCACGTGAGCGTTGCGGACAACCATGCGGGCGCTCTTGAGGCGACCGTGTCCTACGATGATGGCTCGACGCAGGCGCCGGCGTTCGCCAACACCTACGCTGCTTCTGGCTCGCTGACGCTGGCGGGCACCAAGGCCATCGCCGGCCGCCCGTGGCAGGAGGGCGACGAGTTCACGTTCGTCGTAACGAACGCCAACGACAAGAGCGACCCCAAGGCGGTCGTTTCTACGGGCACCGTGAAGGCGGATTCGGGCACGGATGCCCAGGCGTTCTCGTTTGGCGAGATCACCTACGATCTGGCCGGCTTGCAGGCTGCGGTCGAAGCCGGCCTTGCGACCAGGGTCGCCACGGCGGACAAGCCCACGTGGACGCTGCAGTACGATGTCACGGAGCAGGCTGACGGCCTGCCCTCCAACGTGACCGCCGCGCTCGCGCAGTGCATCACCGTGACGGTCATCGACAACGGTGACGGCACGCTCGGCGTCAGCGCGACCCAGGGCGACAAGGCCATCGGCACGGCTACGGCGCCGCTGGCGTTCACGAACACGTACACGAACAACGGGACGGCCCTGGTGAGCCTCTCGGGCACGAAGGTGCTGGAGGCGGACGATGGCACGAGCACGTCGCTCGCCGACCTGGCCGGGAAGTTCTCGTTCACGCTGAGCGGACTTGACGGCGCCCCGATGCCCGATGGCTCCGAGAACGGCACGAAGACGGTTGTGAGCAGCAGGGACGGCTCCATCGACTTCGGCACGATCACGTATGACAAGGCAGACCTGGGCGACGAGATGTCCCGGACGTTTGCGTACGCCGTGCACGAGGTTGTGCCTGACGACGCGGTGAACGCCGGCGGCGTGACATACGCCGAGGCTGATAACACCGTCCGGGCGAACGGCGGCTTTGCGAAGGACGGCGTGACCTATGACGGTGCCGAGAAGACTGTCAAGGTCACGGTGAGCGACGACGGCCAGGGTGGCCTGACGGTCGCGACCGATCCGAAGGCCACCGCCGGCATGCCGCTCTTCAGCTTCACGAACGGATATAAGGCGACGCCGACGGATGCCGAGCTCGGCGCGACGAAGACGCTGAGCGGTCGCGACCTCAGGGACGGCGAGTTTACGTTTGCGCTCTACAAGGGCAATCTTACGGCCGACCAGATAGCGACGGGTGAGGTCGAGCCCATCGCCATGGCCACGAACGGCGCGACGGGTTCCGTGAGCTTCGGTGCCCTGTCGTTCGACAAGGTGGGCGAGTACGAGTACACGATTGTTGAGCAGGCGGGTGAGCTGGGCGGTGTCTCGTACGATAGCTCCGTCCACCATGCCCAGGTTGTTGTGACGGACAACCACGATGGCACGCTGAGCGCTGCCGTGTCCTACGATGGCGCGGCCTCGACACCCGACCAGTCGAACCTGCCGGTGTTTGCCAATGGCTATGCGGCTCGTGGCTCGCTTGAGCTCGGCGGCACGAAGGAGATCGACAACGGCGACCACGGCACGACGCTCTCGCCCGTGACCGGCGCGTTCTCGTTCGAGCTGGCGGCGCTCTCCGGCACGCTGGCCGACGGCACGGAGCTGGTCCCGGCCGACGTCCCGATGCCCGAGGGCTCTACGACTGTTGACGGCACGCCCGCCAAAGTCGTGAGCAACAACGGCGCTGCATTCTCGTTTGGGGAGATCACATACAAGGCTGCCGGCACGTACGCGTATCGCGTGACCGAGCAGGTTCCGGTGACCGGCGCGGACGAGACCATCGCGTACAGTACGCTGACGTACACCGTGAGCGTGGGCGTCGTCGACAACGGCGACGGCACGCTGACTGCGACGCCGACGTACGCGGTTCAGGCGGCGCCCGACTTTGAGGTCGAGACTGCAGACGGTATCTCGTTCACGAATGCTTACACGCCGAAGGCCGTCGAGGCGCAGCTGAGTGCCCGCAAGGCGCTCGAGGGCCGCGACCTCGTGGCCGGGGAGTTCGCGTTCGACCTGTACGAGGGGACGCTCTCCGCGGGCCAGATCGCCTCGGGTGAGGCTGCGCCCCTGGCGAGCGCGTCGAACGGCGCGACGGGCTCGGTGAGCTTCGACGCCCTGTCGTTCGACAAGGTGGGCACGTACGAGTACACGATCGCCGAGCGCCCGGGCGAGCTGGGCGGCGTCTCGTACGACGGCTCCGTGCACCACGCGACGGTCACCGTGAGCGAGAGCGACGCCCACGAGCTCGTCGCGAGCGTCTCGTACGACGGCGCGGGCGACGTGCCTCCCACGTTCGCCAACGCCTACGACGCGTCCGGCTCGCTCGAGCTGCTCGGCTCCAAGGCTGTCGAGGGGCAGGGCTGGACGGCCGGCGCGACCTATGACTTCGTGATCGTCAACGCGGCCGACAAGGCGGCAAAGCCCGTGTCGACCGGCTCGGTGACGCCTTCGGGCGAGGCGGGCGGCAACCCCGCGGGCTTTGCGTTCGCTCCCATCGAGTACACGCTCGACGGCCTCGAGGCCGCGGCCGAGGCTGGCCTTGCGGAGGCCGGCACGAACGACGCCGGCCAGCGGACGTGGACGCTGCAC